>JBILYA010000285.1:0-3580 GCA_044378065.1 Burkholderiales bacterium
CAGTCAGGAAGTGCTGGCCGTGCTGCAGACCTCGAACGCAGCGACTACAAGCTATCACTGCGGGTCCCCGCAAGGCCCTGCACTTTCTCTGAAAACACTTCCTTACCCGATGGATTGAACATGAACTGGTCCTACTATATTTATTACCGGGTTGATCCCGCAAAGACCGGCGCCTGTGCCGTGGCCGTTGAATACCTGTTCGATGCCGTTCAGCGCAAAACCGGCGTGCAGGGGCGTGTCATGAAAAAACGTAATGAACCGCTGCTGTGGATGGAGATTTACGAAAACGTGCCGGATGAAGCGAGTTTTGAATGGGAACTGGCTGAAGCGGTGACCGGCAGCGGTATAGCCAGTTTTCTTCAAGCCGGCGGCGGAAGGCATACCGAATGTTTCAGCGGATAGGTTCATGTGTCTGATCCTGTTCAGTTTCCGCGCGCATCGCCATTTTCCGCTGGTGGTCGCTGCAAATCGTGACGAACACTTCAGTCGCCCGGCGGCACCCGCCGCATTCTGGGAGGATTTGCCCGAAATCTACGGTGGCCGCGATCTCGAAAAAGGCGGCACCTGGATGGGATTGCATGGTGACGGCCGCTTTGCCGCCATCACCAATTACCGTGAAGGCGTGCCCGGACCGGCCGCACCTCGTTCCCGCGGTGAACTGGTCAGTGGCTTTCTCGCCGGTTCATCAACAGCAGAAGATTTTTTCAGGCAGGCTGCCAGCCGCAATACCGAATACAACCCGTACAGCATGATTGCCGGTGATCTGGATGCACTGCATTTTTATTCCAACCGGATCGAGCAGCCACAGATCATCCCGCCGGGCGTACATGGCCTTAGCAACCACCTTCTGAACACGCCGTGGCCGAAAGTCACATCTGGTGCGGCTGCATTGTCAGCCACCACTGACTTTGATGATCCGGATGCCATCAGCGGCGTGATGTTCCCGTTACTGCTGAATGATCAGGCGGCATCTGATCAGCAGTTGCCCAACACCGGCATCACGCGTCAGCGCGAAAAAGAACTGTCACCACCCTTTATCCGTGGTGAACACTACGGCACGCGCACATCCTCCGTGGTACTGGTCAATGCCGCCGGCGACGTATTTTTCCATGAGAAACGCTTCGGGCCCGGCGGCCTTCCTTCCGGTGAAGATGCCCGTGCCTTCAGGATTCAGCGCGCCGCATCTTAAAGATTCCGTGTCATGTGCCGGTGTGGAATGCCGGCATCCTGAAATTCTTCACCGTGGGCAATAAAACCATGGCGTTCGTAAAATCCGATGGCGTGTGTCTGCGCATTGAGGTGCAGTACGGTATCACCCCGTCGCCGGGCGCAATCCACCAGAAACTCAAGAATTGCCCCGCCGACACCGCGGCAGCGCCATTCATGCAGTACCGCCATACGGCCGATATGGCCGTCAGGCAGCAAACGGCCGGTGCCGATTGCCTGGCCATGTACATCAAGAGCCAAAGCATGCTGCGACACCACGTCGAATTCATCCCATTCCAGTGACTCCGGCACCTGTTGCTCCTGGATGAACACGGTCCGGCGCAAATCCTGCAGAAGCGCCAGATCGCGCTGCCATGAGGCAGCCCTTACGCTGAATCCGGTCGGTGATGACATGCAGTGATTATAATGACCGTCTGGACGACATGAACGATCATGCAAAACCTCTGGGATGACACCGTCGCCGCGAGCAGCGTTACACCGCTCGCATTGCGCGCCTACACCTCAAGGCTGATCGGCGGCAACAAGGATATGGTGCTGTACGGCGGCGGCAATACTTCGCTGAAAACTGCTGATACGCTTTACGTCAAAGGCACTGGCGCCGATCTCGGCGCGGTCCGGGAGGAGCATTTCACGGCGCTTGATCTGGTACAGCTGCGGGTGCTGCTGAATGACGCAGGGATGCCCGATGCCGAACTGATGAACCGGGTTGATGCCTGCAAGCTATCGACCCGGTCTGCCAAACCTTCGATTGAAACCCTGCTCCATGCTGCCCTGCCGTTTGCCTATGTTGAACATGCCCATGCGGATGCGGTATTGGCGGTTGCCAATGTCGCCAACTTCGAAGAGTGCTGCGCCGGGGTGTTTGGCGATCTGGCGCCAGTCGTGCCTTATCGCCATTCCGGTGCAGCACTGGCTCGCGCCTGCAAGGAAGTGTTTGAGACCCGCGCAACAACCAGAACCATCGGTTTGATTCTGGCGTTTCATGGTGTTGTGGCTTTTGGCGACAGCGCACGCGAGTCCTATGAAAACCTGCTGCGTCTGGTCAATCTCGCGGAAGACTGGCTGCAAATGCACGGCGCATGGACATTGCCGGAAACGGATGACCTTGCGTCCGGTACCGATCGTGCGGAGTCCCTAAGGCAAGCCGCTTCAACCATTGCCGGATTTCCGTTGAGCCTTTTCCGGGTCAGCACACCACAGACTCTCGCCTATGCGCGTCGTCACGATATCGCAGAAATATCGCAGCAGGGTCCACCTACGCCACAACACGCGATTTACACCAAGCGGCTGCCGCTGGTCGATGGCGATATCGAAGTCTTTGCCCGGCACTATCGGAGCTATCTGCAACAGACGCTTGGCAGCACGCTGCACAGCATCGACGCTGCACCGCGCATCGCGCTGGATCCCTCCTTCGGACTCTGCGCATTCGGCGTCAACGCGCATTACGCCGCTGTCGCCGCAGAAATCTATCTCCACGATATCGCCATCATCAGCCGGGCCAGTGCTCATGGCAATTATCGTTCAGCCTCGGCACGGGACATTGCGCAGGCCGAACTGGAATATGGCGGTTTTGAGCAGCGCGTGCGCGCACAACATCCAGACTGACAACGGAGAAACATGCCTGCATTCCACACCCTGCGCTGGACGGACAACAGCCTCGAACTCCTCGATCAGAGATGGCTGCCCGATCGCTGCGAATACCTGCGCTGTGATTCCGCCGTAACTGCTGCGCAAGCCATCCGCGATCTGGTAGTACGTGGCGCGCCGGCCATCGGCTGTGCGGCCGCCTACGGCATTGCACTGGAGGCGCGTAAGCTGCGCGGAACTGCGCGCGATCAATTTGACCGGGAAATGGATGCGGCATTTGAGTTGCTCGCGGGCAGCCGCCCGACGGCGGTGAATCTGTTCTGGGCATTGAAGCAGTTGCGCAGAACGCTGGAGGGCTGCAACGGTAAAAGCAGCGCGGACTGTGCTGCGCAATTACTGGCAACTGCTCATCAGATTACGGCAGACGACCTTCAGATCAACCGCGCACTGGGCGCTCATGGCGCAGCCCTGCTGCCGTCGTCCGCCTGCGTGATGACCCATTGCAATGCCGGTGCACTGGCAACTGCAGGTCATGGCACAGCACTCGGCGTCGTCCGCTCCGCGATCGAGCATGGCAAACACATTGAAGTCATTGCCAATGAAACCCGGCCTTTTCTCCAGGGTGCGAGACTGACTGCCTGGGAACTTCAGCAGGACGGGATTCCGGTCACGCTGATCGCCGACAGCGCCGCAGGCCACCTGATGAGCACCCGTCACATTGACGCAGTGATCGTCGGCGCGGATCGTGTTGCAGCCAATGGTGATG
>JBILYA010000286.1:0-3571 GCA_044378065.1 Burkholderiales bacterium
CAATGCCGGCCGAAGGTCCGATGCCCGGCAACACGCCGATGATGGTGCCCATCAGTACACCGAGGAAGGTGTACCAGAGGTTCATCGGCTCCATGCAGACAACGAAGCCGTTAAGGATGTGGGTCAAGGTTTCCATGGCGGCCTCAGAACGGCAGGATGCCGGGCGGCAGATTCACGCCCAGCAGCTTGGTGAACATGAAGTAGCTGATCACCGCGAACAACACGCTGGTCAGCACATTCATCAGCCAGCGGTTGCGGTTGAACGCCACGGTCAGCGCCAGCAGATACAACGCTGTCGAGACGATGAAGCCCAATACCTCAAAGGTGCCGATATACAACGCAGTCCACACTGCGATACAGATGACCAGCCAGTGATGTTTGTCCCATTTGGGTTCGCTCGACGCTTCCCCCTTTTCGGCCGAGATCTTGGCCTTGGCCGAGTTGCGGATGATTTCGGCGAGCAGCATGGCTGCACCAAGCAGCAATCCGACGCCAAGCATCCGGGGAAAAGCTTTCGGACCCAGCGGATCACCCAATTCCAGCGTGGGGATCTGTGCCGTCGCCCAGAAATAAACGCCGGCCAGCACCAGTGTACAGGCCAGAATAATGCGATCAGCCATTATTGTTTTGCTCCTCCGAAAATCGGCTTGATAGTCGTCAATGCGGCTGCAGGATTGGTCTTGCCGGCTTGTGGCGCCCTGCGCATTGCGTGTGTTTCGCAGCGCGAAATCTTAACCGAGTTCGACTGGGGTGTGTTGATGCACTGCGCCCAAGTGGCCGGATCGTGGACCCGCATAAATCCCATGTATCCGCAGTCTTGCTGGCACCGTTAATGTGCGCTTGTGATCTGCACTTGCCCCGATGCGCAAAACGGTAGACTGAATTGGCCTTCCAGGTGTGCAGATAAGCCCGTGAATGCACAGCACAGCCGCACAGGATTTGTGCGTGTGACGCCAACCTTAAGACCGCAACGGTAGCCAGTACACGCTTAATCTCGACAGCGCTGAACTGCCTTGAAGCTACCCTTCGAATGCGGCCACCGCAATTAATTGTTTTTAAATGATTTTTTGCACATTAACGCCAAGCCATCGCAGAGCACCGTCGACACAGGGAGTCTTCGTAACAATTGCAAGCCCAGCCTGATCCCGGACCCCGGATGTCGTTGCAGAACAACAATCCGCTGCCGCACGTTTACAATCCGTTATCCGCCGGTGTCCGTCGAAGCCGGCTTTTACTTTTTGTCCCAGGCCCCCATGAACGATCGCAGCCCCGCTTCCGTAGTTGACCGCATCCGCAACGCCCTCGGCCCACAGGCCGTGCTCACCGATGCCGCGGACCTTGAGCCCTATGTCGTGGACTGGCGCGGCGTTTACCGCGGTGACGCGGCCGCAGTGGTGCGCCCCGCCAATACTGCCGAAGTCGCCTTGGTCATGAAGATCTGCGCCGAATCCGGCACACCGGTCGTCCCCCAGGGCGGAAATACGGGCATGTGCGGCGCGTCAGTGCCGAATGCCGGCGGTGGCGAAATCGTGCTGACGCTGGCGCGCATGAACAAAGTGCTCGACGTCGATCCGATGAACAATACGCTGACCGCGGAGGCAGGCTGCGTGCTGGCCACCATCCAGCAGGCGGCGTCCGATGCCAACCGGCTGTTTCCGCTGAGCCTCGGTGCTGAAGGCAGTTGCCAGATCGGCGGCAACCTGTCGACCAATGCCGGTGGCGTTAACGTGCTGCGTTACGGCAATACCCGCGACCTGGTACTGGGTGTGGAGGTTGTTCTGCCCGACGGCCGCATCTGGAACGGACTCCGGGGTCTGCGCAAGGACAATACCGGCTACGACCTCAAACATCTGTTCATCGGTGCCGAAGGCACACTGGGCATCATTACCGCAGCGACGCTGAAACTGTTCCCCCGCCCTGCCGCCAATGCCACGGCATGGATGGCCGTGCCCCATCCTGAAGCAGCATTGAAATTGCTCGCGCTGATGCGCCGCCATTGCAATGACCGCATCACGGCCTTCGAACTGATCTCACGGCACAGCTTGGAACTGGTATGGAAACATGTGCCCGGCACCCGCGACCCGATCGCCGAGCCGCACCCCTGGTATGTACTGACTGAACTCGCCGACGCCGGCAATGAACAGACCCTGCGCTCCGATCTGGAGACCGCACTGGAAGAAGCGCTGCAGCAGTCGCTGGTGGATGACGTCGTCATCGCGGAAAACCGCACACAGGCCCAGGCCCTGTGGCATATGCGTGAATCGATCCCCGAAGGTGCTCGGCAGGAGCCGGTGATGGTGTACCGGCATGACATTGCAGTTGCTGTGGGTCGCATTCCTGAATTCATCCGTGAAGCGCAGGCTGCGCTGGAAGCGCGTTTCCCCGGCGTGCGGTTGATTTGCTTCGGCCATCTCGGCGACGGCAATCTGCATTACAACGCCTACCTGCCGGAACGCCTGCGTTCGGATGCGGCAGCCCGCGATGCACATGACGTCACCGAAACGGTGTACGACATCGTGAAGCAGTACGGCGGCAGCTTCAGCGCCGAGCATGGCATCGGCCTGTCCAAGGTCGCCGAACTTGCGCATTACAAGAACCCGGTCGAGCTCGATCTAATGCGCACCGTCAAGCGTGCGCTTGATCCGCAGGGCCTGATGAATCCGGGTAAGGTTCTTTAAGCTGCCGCGACAAACAGGCCGATTACGCAGAACAAAGCTGCGGACCAGACCAGCGATCGCAGCAGCGGCCGGTCATAAAGATAGGCCAGCGTATAGACGATCCTGAAACCGACAAAAGCGATGGCGAGCATGTCGATCGTGTCCTGCCGGCCACCGGCCAGGTGTGCGATGATCACCGCGGCGGCGAACAGCGGAAACGCTTCGAAAGCATTGAGTTGCGCCCAGTAAGCCCGCTGCTGGCGAGGCGGCAACTGTTCGACACCGGCCCGCGGGGCCGCATTATCGTAAGTGCGGCGCCACTTGGAAGCGACCGTGGGCCAGTAAGGCAGCAGGCCGGCGACAAGGATCATCCAGTAGGCGGTGGTCATGGGGCGCTCTCCGTAACAGGCTGGTCAGGTTTGAACAGCGGGAATTCAGGAATGGTTGCGGAACTAAATACGGGACAATTAAGCCCAAGGAGTCATTATGAGTGAAAAGATCAAAAAGACCGACGCAGAATGGAAGGCCCAGCTGACACCCCAGCAATTTGAGGTGGCGCGACGCAAGGGCACAGAGCGGGCCTTTACCGGTGAATATTGGGATAACCATGAGAACGGCGTCTACCGTTGCGTCTGCTGTGGCGCCGAACTGTTCAACGCTGCGGAAAAATTCGAATCCGGCACCGGCTGGCCGAGTTTCTGGCAGCCTGCGGTATCCGAAAATGTGGCGACCGAGGAAGACAACGGTTTTTTCATGACGCGCACCGAGGTTTTGTGCAACCGCTGCGATGCGCATCTGGGTCACGTATTCGAAGATGGCCCGAAGCCGACCGGCCTGCGTTATTGCATCAATTCGGCGGCGCTCAAGTTCGAGAAAAAGTGAACCGCGCCACACGTCGCGCCTTTGATCAGGCG
>JBILYA010000287.1:0-3569 GCA_044378065.1 Burkholderiales bacterium
CTTGTATTGCCAGTGCGCGGCAACACCCAATTCCGAATGCTCGTGCATTTCCCGGGTACGAATCTGCACCTCGACCGATTTACCTTCGGGTCCGATCACCGCGGTATGCAGCGAGCGGTAGTTGTTAGCCTTGGGCTTGGCGATGTAGTCGTCAAATTCCTTGGGCAGCGGTGACCACAGACTGTGCACGATGCCCAGCACCGTGTAACAGTCCTTGATGTCCTGCACCAGAACGCGCACTGCACGAACGTCATAAAGTCCTTCAAAATCAAGGGCTTTACTCTTCATTTTGCGGTGGATGCTGGCAATGTGCTTGGGCCGCCCGGTGACCTCGGTGGCAATACCGGCACGGGTCAGCTCCCCCTTCAACTGCGCCACGACATTCTCGATGTAATGCTCGCGATCGTGACGCTTCTCATCGAGAAGTCTGGCGATGCGCTTATAGCTGTCCGGCTCGAGCAAACGCAAAGCGAGGTCTTCCAGCTCCCACTTGATCTGCCAGACGCCGAGCCGGTTTGCCAGCGGCGCAAAAATGTCGCGGGTCAGTTCAGCCATTTCATTTTGCCGCGTACTGTCACCTGACTTGACGACGGCGCGCAGCTCACGAAGATGATCCGCGAGCTTGATCAAAACAACGCGCACATCCTGCACCATCGCCAGCAACATCTTGCGCAGGGCCTCGAGCTGCAGGGCCTGCGCCTCAGGACGATCCGGTGAAACAGCCTTCCCCGAAAGTGCACCGATCTCCCCCATGCGCAAAACGCCTTCAGCAAGATCGATCATGCGTGCACCGAAGCGCTCGCGCAGCAGGCGAGCCGACTCCGGATGCGCCCGCAGTTGCGGCACCAGCCATGCCGCAGCTACGCATTCATGATCCAAAGCCAGATCGAGGAGGATTTCGGACGTTTCGTTCGCAACGATCCATGCATCCGGCGTGGCCTGCCGGACAGTTTCAACAACCTGCTGCAGCAGCTCGCGCGACTGAACATCGAGATGCACTACCTTGTTCTCGGGCCAGTCGCCGGGCTGCTGCCCGGTCACCAAATGCAGCTTCGTCTTGCTCATCTCTTCAGTGTTCCTGTTTCCGGCCTTCTGTTGCAAGAACCATCGCATGCGCCTCATGCCGGTGCATATTATCCACTTCCAAGCCAAATGCACCAAAGTGGTGCGTCTAACTGGTGACCTCGATCGTTGAAAACAAAAATTGCAACGCCCTGTTACCCTGAATCTGTCGTGAATAACCGCAATTCCTCAACTGGCATAGCCGTTGCTATTGGCTATGAAACATGCGGAAACACAACCCACAAGGCAATAGCCGGACGGAATGCAGATGAATTCGACGCGACCCTATGACGAGATGCGCGCGGTTAACGGGAGCATCCGGTCCCACTATCGCACTCATGCCGACTGGCTGGCCGAAAAACCCCAGGATTTTCTGCCGCAAAAACAGCGAGAAGCCAATGCGCTGTACACGCGCATGGGCATTACTTTCGCCGTTTACGGAGATGACTCAGGAACCGAACGCTCGATTCCATTTGACATCATTCCGCGAATCATCCGCCCTGCTGCCTGGCAGATCATCAGCGACGGAGCCTGCCAGCGGGTTCGCGCGCTGAACGCTTTTCTCAAAGACGTCTATCACGATCAGGAAATCATCAAGGCCGGCATCATCCCTGAAGCTCAGGTCATGGGCAACTCGGCGTACCGTCCGGAAATGCGCGGCATGCAGGTACCGGGAGATGTTTACGTCCACATTGCCGGCATCGACATCGTCAAGACCGATGAAGGACAGTTTTACGTGCTCGAGGACAATCTGCGCACGCCGTCCGGAGTGTCGTACATGCTCGAAAACCGCAAGATGATGATGCGACTGTTTCCCGATCTTTTCGGACGCATCCCTGTCGCACCGATCGACCATTACACCGACATCCTGCTGGAAAACCTGATAGCCGTGGCGCCGCCCCGGGCCACCCAGCCAACAGTTGTGGTACTGACGCCCGGCGCTTACAACAGCGCCTACTTTGAACATGCTTTCCTCGCGCAGCAGATGGGTGTTGAACTGGTCGAAGGCCAGGATCTTTTTGTCGCCAATGACGTGGTTTATATGCGCACTACCGCCGGTCCGCAGCGGGTCGATGTCATCTACCGTCGCATCGATGACGACTATCTGGATCCGCTCGCCTTCCGTCCGGACTCGGTGCTCGGCGTTCCCGGCATCTTCTCGGCATACCGCGCCGGCAACGTGACGCTGGCCAACGCGCCAGGCACCGGTGTCGCGGATGACAAGTCGACCTATCTGTATGTGCCGAAAATGATCGAGTTTTATCTCGGCGAAAAACCGATCATCTCCAACGTGCCGACCTATATGCTGAGCAACGCTGACGAACGCGCTTACGCGCTTGCGCACCTTGAGGAGCTCGTGGTCAAGGAAGTTCAGGGCTCCGGCGGCTACGGCATGCTGGTCGGACCGACATCCACCAAAGAACAGATCGCCGAGTTCCGCAAACGCATCGAACAGAATCCGGGTAACTACATCGCTCAGCCAACGCTGGCGCTGTCGACCTGCCCGACCTTCTGCGACTCCGATGTGCTGCCGAGACACGTTGACCTCCGGCCTTATGTGCTATCGGGAAAAAATGTCACCCTGGTGCCGGGCGGACTGACCCGCGTGGCTTTGCGTGAAGGTTCGCTGGTCGTGAACTCCTCGCAGGGCGGCGGCACCAAGGACACCTGGATACTGGAGGACCTCGGATGCTGAGCCGCCAAGCCAATACCTTGTACTGGATGTCGCGGCAAATCGAGCGCGCGGAAAACACTGCGCGCCTGCTCGACGTCACCTACCGCATGTCGCTGCTACCTTACCGCATCACCGACAACGCGCAGGCCTGGGCAGAACCGTGGGCGCTGCCTCTGGTCATCAACGGCCTGGCCAGCGACTATTACGCACGCAACCCGGGGCCACTGAACGCGGAAAAAGTACTCCGCTTCATGCTGATCGACAGCGCCAATCCGTCGAGCATCTATTCACTGATGCATGCCGCCCGCGAAAACGGACGCAGCATGCGCGGCATCATCACCACCGAGATGTACGAAGACCTCAACGCCATGTGGCTGGAACTGCGCGCGCGGTCGGATGACGCCCTGAACAATGGCGGCCTCAACGAATACTTCGAATGGATCAAGATACAGTCCCACCAGTTCCGCGGCGTCACTTTCGGCACCATGCTGCGCGATGAGGCCTACCAGTTCATCCGTCTCGGGACTTTCATGGAACGCGCCGACAATACCGCCCGCTTCCTTGATGTCAAATACCACACACTTCTGCCCAGCGCGGCAGACGTCGGCGGCGCCGTTGACTACTACCAGTGGAGCGCACTGCTGAGATCGGTCAGCGCATTGAGTTCATTCCGCCGCATATACCGTGACCAGATTACGCCACGCCGTGTCGCTGAGCTGCTGATCCTGCGCGAAGATCTGCCGCGGTCCCTGCATGCCTGTATGAACGAAATTTATGAAATCCTGCGCGGCCTTTGCCGCAACGATTCCATGGAACCCGAACGGCTGGCCGG
>JBILYA010000289.1:0-3567 GCA_044378065.1 Burkholderiales bacterium
GACCGGGCTGGGCGTCATTGGCCCCGGCGACAATATCGTGCGCGACGAGCAGGTAACGAAAAAGCTCGATTATGAAACCGAAATGCTGATCGTCATCGGCAAGCCCGGCCGGCATATTCCGGCGGCGCGCGCGCATGAACATATTTACGGTTATTCGGTGATGAACGACGTTACCGCGCGCGACCGTCAGGTCTCGCTGCGTCCCGACGGCTCTTCGGTCTACAACCTCGGGCCCGGTAAAAATTTCGATACCTGTGCACCGATCGGTCCGGCGATTGTCACTGCCGACGAAATCAGTGATGCGCAGGCGCTGGATCTGCGCACTTATGTCAACGGAGAACTGCGCCAAAGCAACACCACCGGCAAGATGATCTGGACCTGTGCGCAGCTGGTGGAGTTCTTCTCGACCTTTGTCACGCTGCAGCCCGGGGTGATCATTTCCACCGGAACGCCGGGCGGAACCGCCTGGGGCAGCGATGCGGAGCTCGGTGGCAAAAAGCCGATGCGCAAGGACGTTGCCACGGCTTCAGGTTATCTGCAGCCCGGCGACGAAGTGATTTGTGAAATCAAAGGGGTCGGACGTCTGGTCAATCGTGTCGTGGCCGCCTGATCCGTTGCAGCTTCAATGACGTGGAGGAGGACAATATGAAAAGCATCGTAAAACACAGCGTGTTCGCAGTGATGGCGGCAGCGGCAGCGTTTGCTGCGCAGGCCCAGGAAACCTTTCCGAGCCGTGCGATCTCGATGGTAGTGCCTTTCCCGCCGGGAGGCGTTGCCGACGTCACCGGTCGTCCTACAGCGATTGCGCTGGAAAAAGTGTTCAAGCAGCCGGTGACGGTGTCGAACCGGCCGGGTGCCGGCGGCGCGGTCGGTAATGCCGCAGTGGCGAATGCGCGGCCTGACGGTTATACCGTGTTGATGGCGCTGTCGAGCATCTCGGTCATTCCCGAGGCCGACAAGCTGTTCAACCGCAAGCCCGCCTATACGCTGGATCAGCTGGCACCGATTGCGTTGATTTCCGCGGACCCGGTGATCCTGGTGGTGCATCCTTCGCTGCCGGTGAAAACGGTCAAGGACATCATTGCGCTGTCGCGCAAGCAGCCGGGTGAACTGTCTTATTCGTCTTCCGGGGTTTACGGCGCGCTGCACATGCCGATGGAAATGTTCCTGCACGCGGCGCAGCTGAAAATGCGCCATGTGCCGACTACCGGCGGCGGACCGGCCATCACCCAGCTGCTCGGCGGCCATGTGACGATGACCGCCGGCGGTCCAGCGGCGATCACGTCGCACGTCAATGCCGGCAAGCTGCGCACCATCGTCAGCTGGGGCGGCGAGCGGCATCCGAATTACAAGGATGTGCCGACCTTCAAGGAGCAGGGCTACGACATCGAGTACTACATCTGGGCCGGCATGTTTGTGCCGGTCGCCACACCGGAGCCGGTAGTCAAGGCGCTGCGCGATGGCGTGCGCAAGGCGGTAAGTGACGCCGAGTTCAAGGACCAGATGGCCAAGGTCAATTCACCCGTCAAATACCTCGATGCACCCGAGTTCGCCAAATACTGGGATGCCGACGCCAAGCGTCTGGCCGCAGTCGTCAAGGTCGTTGGCAAGGTGGGACAGTAATTCATGACCGGTGCAAACGAGGGGAAGGTTGAGATGAAGGGCGGTTTGCGCAGCGACCAGATTTCGGGCGTTGTGCTGATCGCCATCGCGCTGGTGGTGATCTGGTTCAACCGGGAATTTCCGGTCGGCACGCTGGCTGATCCGGGGCCGGGTTATGTGCCGCTGCTGCTGGCCTGCACCCTCGTGGGCATCGGCCTGCTGGTGGCGGTGATGGGGTCGCGGTCGCAGTCCATGGCTGAAACTGAATGGCCGGAAGCCACGCGCGCGCTGATTATCATGGTGGCCTGCGTGGCGGCAACGTTTGCGTTGGAGCGCATCGGTTACCGGCTGACCACGGCGGCCTTCCTGGTGTTTTTCCTAGGTGTCATTGAACGCAAACATCCGCTGGCGGTGGTACTGGTCTCCGCCGGTTTCAGCTTAGCTTCGTTTTACGTCATCGGCACACTGCTCAAGGTGCCGCTGCCCGTCGGACCCTGGGGTTTCTGATGCTTGAAACCTTCAACAGTCTGATGATGGGCTTTTCGGTGGCTTTCCAGCCGCAGGTCCTGATGTATGCTTTTTTCGGCTGCATCATCGGCACGCTGGTCGGCATGATGCCGGGGCTCGGACCGCTGGCCGGGATCAGCCTGTTGCTGCCGGCGACCTTCGGCCTTAATCCGATCATTGCCATCGTGCTGCTGGCCGGTGTGTATTACGGCGCAATGTACGGCGGTTCCACCACATCGATCCTGATGCGCATTCCCGGTGAAGCGGCTTCAGTGATGACCTGCGTTGATGGCTACGCGATGACCCAGCAGGGGCGTGCAGGTCCGGCGCTGGCGATTGCCGCACTCGGTTCCTTTGTTGCCGGTACGCTGGGCGTCATCGGTCTGATGCTGATGGCGCCGACGCTGGCGTCCTTTGCGCTGCGTTTCGGTCCGCCGGAATATACGGCGCTTCTGCTGATGGGCCTGTTCGTGCTCGCCTATATGAGCGGCGGTTCGATGCTGAAGACGCTTGCCATGGCGGTACTCGGATTGCTGCTGGGCATGATCGGCATTGATGTGATGAGCGGTTACACGCGTTTCAGTTTCGACATTGTTGAACTGGGCGACGGCGTCGGCATCGTGCCGGTGGCGGTTGGCCTGTTCGGTATTTCGGAAATTCTGCTGACGGCGGGGCAGGCGGATCCGCCCAAGGTCCAGCAGCCGACGTTGCGTCAGCTGGTGCCGACGATGGCCGACCTCAAACTGTCCGTCGGTCCGATCATGCGCGGCAGCGTGCTGGGTTTCCTGATCGGCATCATTCCGGGTTCAGCGCACATCATTTCTTCGTTTGTTTCGTATGGCATCGAGCGCCGGCTGTCGAAACACCCGGAGCGTTTCGGCAACGGCGCCATCGAAGGCGTTGCCGGTCCGGAGTCGGCGAACAATGCCGCGGCCACCGGCGCTTTTGTGCCGATGCTCGCGCTGGGCATTCCGACCGGTCCGGTCACGGCGGTAATGCTGGCGGCGATCATGGTGCACGGCATTCTGCCCGGCCCGATGCTGATCCAGCAGCAGCCCGACCTGTTCTGGGGCTTCGTTGCGAGCATGTATGTCGGCAACGTCGTATTGCTGGTACTGAACCTGCCGATGGTCGGTCTGTTCGTGAACCTGCTGCGCATTCCCTATGCCTATTTGTATCCCTGCATTCTCTCGTTCTGCATCCTCGGCTGTTATTCAGTCAGCAACAGCACGATGGATGTGTGGATCATGCTGGTGATGGGCGGCGTCGGTTACATATTGCGCAAATTCGGATTCGATCTCGCGCCGGTTGCTCTGGGGCTGGTGCTCGGGCCGATGCTGGAGCTGTCGCTGCGTCAGTCATTGGCGATGAGCGGCGGTGACTACATGATCTTCCTGCAGCGGCCGATCGCGGTGACGATGCTGGTGCTGGGGTTGGTGCTGCTGGGGCTGGCGCTAA
>JBILYA010000290.1:0-3561 GCA_044378065.1 Burkholderiales bacterium
GGTGTCGCGTTTGGTCAGTTCTTGTTCAACTTGTGGAATATCCCAATTCAGCAGCTTCTGGTAATCGATGGCCATTGTCGTTCTCAGGATGAGCGGACGTTACGCTGCGTTGAGCGATTTGCCGCACGAAGGATTGTGCGTATTATTTTTTTGACAACTATACTAGCATGAGCTTGCCACGGCTCTGAATGGCGACCGCATTGTGATATTGGATGCGGGACAATAATAAACAGCTGAGCGCACAGCCAACCACCGACAGTTTTCAAGGAGGGGAAGATGCCGAAAAAACTGAGCGTCAAACAGCAGCGTGATTATCGCGCCGACGGTTATGTTTATCCGCTGGATGCACTAAGCGCTTCGGATGTTTCCCGTTACCGGGAAGAGCTGCGCAAGACTGAGGAACATCTCGGCGGATCACTGATGGCGATCGACAAGAAATACCGCGGCAATTTGCACTTTCTGTGCAAATGGGTTGATGAGCTGGCGCGTACTCCAGCCATTGTGGATGCTGCGGAGGACCTGCTTGGTCCGGACATCCTGCTCTACACCACGCGCTTTTTTATCAAGGAGCCGCACAGTGAAGGCATTGCCGCCTGGCATCAGGACTCAACCTACTTCGGCCTGAGGCCTTTTGATCATGTGACGGCATGGGTCGCCCTCTGCAACGTCACTTCCAATACGGGGCCGGTGGAGTTCGCCGTCGGCAGTCATATCCGGGGCCAGCTGCAGCAGAAAAGCGGTCTGATCAAGAACAGCGTCAATACCGCGGGGCAGATCATTGTCGAGTGGTTTGATCAGAGCGAAATTGACCGCGCGATCCTCAAGCCCGGACAGTTTTCGCTGCACCACACCTGTGTCGTTCACCAGTCGCAGCCCAATCGCTCCGACGAGCGTCGCGTTGGCATCGCGCTGAGTTATATTCCGACGCGGACGCGCTACATTGGCAAGCGTCGCATGCCGGCGAGCCTGGTGCGCGGCAAGGATGACTACAATCATTTTGACCTGCAGCCGCGGCCGCAGGTGGATTTCGGTGAAATCGAAATGCAGCGCCACGATTCCACCTTCAAGGCTTACATCGAGTCGTTTTACGAGCAGCTCAGCGAGGCGGAGAAGGATCTGCCGAGGGATGCCGCCGCAGGACTGCTGTATTGAGTGTACTTTACTGTACTAAGAGATCAGTTACCGGCTTGCCGCGGCTCTGCTGTGGAACCTACAATGTGCGGTAGCGGCGCCTGTCATGAGCGCCCGCAAAAACGAGGAAAATTCCGTGAAGACAGCTTATATCGCTGCTGCCGTGCTGGCCGCGCTTGTTGCGCCTGCCGTAATAGCGCAGGGTGCGGGTTCTTATCCGAACAAGGCCTTGCGCATGGTGGTGCCTTTCCCGCCGGGCGGCGGCAATGACATTCTGGCGCGCACTCTGGGGCAGCGACTGTCCGAGGTCACCGGCCAGCAGGTGGTGATCGACAATCGAGGCGGCGCCGGCGGCGCGCTCGGCGCGACGATTGCAGCCACGGCCAATCCCGACGGTTACACGCTGTTTCTCGGCAGCGTCGGCAATCTCGCGCAGACCCCTGCGTTGAAGGCTGATTTGCCGTATAACCCGGTGCGCGACTTTTTACCGGGTGCGCTGGTGGCGACATCGTCGTTCATGCTCGCGGTCAATCCCTCGGTACCGGTCAAAACCGTGCAGGATCTGATCAATCTGGCGAAGGCCAGTCCCGGCAAGCTGTCCTATGCCTCTGCCGGCACCGGCTCATCGCTGCACATGGCCGGTGAGCTGTTCAAACATGCCACCGGCACCGATCTGCTGCATGTGCCTTACAAAGGTACCGGTCCTGCGATGACCGATCTGGTCAGCGGTCGCGTGCAACTGGTATTCAGCACGATGCCGCCGGTATTGCCTCAGGTGAAGCAGGGCAAGCTGCGCGCCATTGCTGTGACCACTATCAAACGTGCCGCTGCAGCGCCTGACGTGCCGACCATCGCTGAATCTGGCGTCAAGGGTTTTAATGTGTCGAACTGGCAGGGCGTGCTGGCGCCGGCAAAAACGCCTGCAGCGCTGGTGAAAAAACTGAATGCAGACATCCTGGCTTCGCTGAAGCTGCCGGGTATGACCGATGCGCTGGCAGTGCAGGGGCTGGAGCCGGCGGGCGGCACACCGGAAGAATTCGGCGCGCTGATCAAGTCTGAAATCGCCAAGTACACCCAGGTCGTCAAGGCGGCACGCATCAGCGTCGACTGACACGCCGCGACTTTCGTACAGTACTCAGTGACGGGAAGTCTTGCCGTCCCTGCGCGCGCGCCGCCAGTCCCATGGAGGCGTATGTACGGCGTCGGTCCACAGCCCGTCCTTGCGGGTGCGGGCGCCGTCTTCGGCCAGACGATACTGCTCCCGGTCGCTGCGGCTTTGCTCGCGTTCGTAGGCGCGGTAGTGCCAGGCGAGGCCGGCGTTGATCAGTGACAGTCCGACATCCACGCTGGGTGTGCAGCTTGCGCATTCCGACGGAGCGACGCGTACGACCCCGACGCGGCGCTGGTAACGGTCGGTTTTGCCGCCGCTGACAATGACCCGGCGGTTTTTGGCGAGCGCGGACAGGGCTTCGGCCGCACGCCGTCCGAAGGGTTGGCTGCGTTCCGGCGCATCGATGCCGGCGAGGCGGACTTTGTGGGAACGGTGTTGGTCATCGAGAACGGTCAGCGTATCGCCGTCAGCGACATGAATGACCTGTCCTTCCAGTGCCGAGGCGCACAGCGGCAGGGCCAGCATTGCCGCCAGCAACAGCGGCAGGGTGATCGTGTGCAGCCTGTTCCGCGGGATGCCGGATGCGGGCACTAGGCCGGCTTCTGCAGCATCACGATACGATTGCTGTTGGTGCCGCGTTCGTTGTTGCCGATGCCCCAGATATTCGATGTTTTGGTGAATTTCTGGGTGTTGATCAGGATGGCTTCGCAGCGGAAGCCGGCTTCCTGACCCAGGGGCACCACGGCTTCGTCAAGGTTGACCGAGCCGCGCTGCACTTCACCGACTTCGAAGGCCACCCAGCCTTTGGGCCGGGTGATGCGATGCAGTTCGGACAGTACTTGCAGCATGACTGCAGACCATTCGTTGACGCTGGTGGCCATGGTGATGCCGGCACCGATTTCCTCGGCGTCGAGGCTGTTGAACCAGCAGCGCAGCCAGTTGTCCTTGGCGTACTGCACGACATTGAGGAAAGGCGGCGAGGTCACGGTGAGCTGCACGCTGTTGTCGGGAATATCGGCGGTTGCGCCGGCCGGACCTTCGAGGAACATCGCCTTCGCTGCGGCCTGTTGCAGGCGCCAGCGTGCTGCTGCATTGATGTCGCTTTGCAGCTGCATGGACTTGCGCAGGATCAGCGCGCGAACGTCGCGGTATTCCGGATCCTTGCCGGTTTTTTCATTGATGCGGATCTGGCTCTCCGGCGACACGGCCTGATTCGGCGGCAGCGTGTAGGCCGAGAAGAATCCGGGGGAATGGCCAGTCAGGCGGTTGGTGGCGACCATGCGGATCCAGCGGTCGGCGTCGTCTTCCTTGACGCTGTC
>JBILYA010000292.1:0-3505 GCA_044378065.1 Burkholderiales bacterium
GACGGCTTTGTCCGGCTGGGCCGCCGATGCGTCCAAGGATTATCCGAACAAGCCGGTGCGCATGATCGGACCGTTCACGCCGGGCGCCGGTACTGATGCCACTGCCCGCATCATTGCCAAGCATCTGGGGGATCAGTGGAATCAACAGGTGGTTGTTGACAACCGCACCGGTGCGGCCGGAGCCATCGGTGTTGACCTGACGGCTAAGGCGGCGCCGGATGGATACACGATCTGTCTGATATCCGCTTCCATGCATGTCAATTCGGCAACCAATCCCAACCTGCCGTACGATCTGACCAAGGACCTGCAGGGTATTTCGCAGGCGACCTCGTTGTTTTATGCGGTCTACCTCAATCCGACAGTGCCGGCGAAAAACATCAATGAACTGATCGCCTATGCCAAAGCCAATCCCAACAAGCTGAACTACAGCTCGTCGGGCACCGGCGGCCTGCAGCATCTGGCCGGCGAACTGTTTGATTACATGGCCAAGACCAAAATGACCCACGTGCCCTTCAAAGGGTCTGCGGCAGGCATCGTTGCCAACCTCAGCGGCGAAGTGCAGGTCGGCTTCGGTACGCTGTTCGGCGTGCGTCCGCATATGCAGACCAACCGCCTGCGCGTGATCGCGATCACCGCGAGCAAACGTTCACCCGCGGTGCCCGATATCCCGACCGTGTCGGAAAGCGGCATCCCGGGTTACAGCGTCGACCAGATGTACGGCATCATCGGCAGCGCCAAGATTCCAAAGCCGATCATCAACAAGATCAACGCCGGCATTATCGTCGCGCTGAAAGATCCGGAAGTGGTGAAGAAACTGAATGCCGACGGTTCGACCCCGGTCGGCTCGACGCCCGAGGCCTACACCGCAACGATCCGCGCCGAAGTGGACAAGTGGCGCAAGCTCGCCAAGGCGGCGAAGCTCGAACTGCACTTCTGATCTGATTTTTTCGGACAGCAGCACATTCATGCCGCGCAGCCTTTGTTGCGCGTCATTTTTTATGACGGAGACTGAACATGAGTGAAGGCATTGTTGCGGGCAAAGTAGTGGTGGTCACGGGCGCCGGACGCGGCATCGGCCGCGAGATCGCGCTGATGATGGCGAAAGAGGGCGCGAAAGTTGTGGTCAATGACATCGGCACCTCACTGGCCGGCGAAGGCGCCGACCAGACGCCGGCGGAAGAGGTCGTGCAGCTGATCAAAAAGAACGGCGGCGAAGCCGTTGCCAGTTATGACAGCGTCGCCGACTTCAATACGGCGGAGCGCATCGTGCAGACCGCCGTGGACACCTTCGGTCGTGTTGACAGCGTGATCAACAATGCCGGCATCCTGCGCGACGTGATTTTCCACAAGATGACTTTTGATGACTGGGATTCGGTGATCAAGGTCATTCTTTACGGCGCCTTCAACATGAGCCGCGCCGCGGCGACGCACTTCCGTAATCAGAACGGCGGCAGCTTTGTGCACATGATTTCGAACTCCGGTCTCGCCGGTAACGTCGGTCAGGCCAACTACGGTGCCGCCAAGGCCGGCATGGTGATGCTGTCGAAACACATTGCGCTCGACATGCAGCGCTTCAACGTGCGTTCGAACTGCATCGCGCCTTCGGCCTGGACACGCATGACGGGTTCGATTCCTTCCAATACGCCGGACAAGGCGGCGCGCGTTGCCCAGCGCCAGATGGTCACGCCGGACAAGAACGCGCCGCTGGCGGTTTTTCTGGCCAGCGATGCAGCGAAGGACGTCAACGGCCAGATCTTCTACACGCGCATGAACGAGATTTTCCTGATGAGCAAGTCACGGCCGATTCGCGGCATGCAGCGCAGCGACGGCTGGACGCCGCAGGCGATTGCGGAGATTGCGCTGCCGGCGTTCAAGCCGGATTTTTATCCGCTGTCGCGGAATCAGGATGTGTTCAGCTGGGATCCGGTGTAACGGATCTGCTGTTAGCGGCTGCCGTTCATCATCGGCTTATCGAAGGCTGAACAACTCGGAAAGGCAGCGCTGTATTGACCGCCAGGCGTGCACCACGGCGCACGGTCGGGCGCACTGATGCACTGAATTGGTGCCGATATCTGGTGACTCGGCCTCCGTGGTGTTAATCAATAAATAATTGTTTTTAAACAATATTTATTGATATCCCGATAATATTCGGGTCGTGGTACGCGTCTTGCATCCAATCTTGTATACCGCCTGAAATGCGGGTGACCAAGAAAGGGATGCCAGATGAACCGTCGTGAACTTCTCAAATCTGCCGGTGCCGTTGCTGCAGGTGCCGCGATGTTGCCGTTTCTGAAAACCAATGCCTGGGCGCAATCGACAGGCACCGTTGTCGTGCTGATCGGCAATACGATCAACAGCCTCGACATTCACCGGCCCGGCACCAACCGGCCGAGTTATCAGGTGGCGGTCAATGTCTATGACCGGCTGGTGACATTCGGCACCAAAAAATTGCCGGACGGTTCGCTGTCTTACGACTACGACAAGGTCGAGCCCGAACTTGCAGAGAGCTGGCAGCTGTCTTCGGATCGCAAGGCGATCCTGTTCAAGATCAAAGCCAATGCCACGTTCTGGGACGGCACACCGGTGACGGCGGAAGACGTCAAATGGTCTTTTGACCGCGCGCTGGCGCTGGGCGGTTTCCCGAAAGTGCAGATGGGTGCGGGCGGTTTTGTAGAGCCTTCGCAGTTTGTGGTTGTCGATTCGAAAAATTTCCGTATCGATCTGAAGCAGCCGTCCAAGCTGGCGCTGCCGAACCTCGGCGTGCCGGTAGCGGTAATCATCAATTCCAAAGTGGCGAAGGCGAATGCCACCGAAAAAGATCCCTGGGCTGCCGAATATCTGCACCGCAATCCCGCCGGCAGTGGCGCGTTCAAGGTCGAGCGCTGGGATGCCGGCCAGCAGCTGGTGTATGTCCGCAACGACAAATGGGTCGGTGGTCCGCTGCCGGCCGTGCAGCGCGTGATCATCCGTGAAGTGCCCGCCACTGCAACACGCCGCGCGATGGTCGAGCGCGGTGATGCGCATCTGTCCTTCCAGATTCCCAACAAGGATGCGCAGGAGCTGGCCGCGGCGAAAAAGGTCAAGGTCACCGGCTCGCCGATCGATAACTGCCTGCATGTTGCCTGCCTCAATTACAACTTCGAGCCGTTCAAGGACCAGAAGGTGCGCCAGGCCGTTGCTTTCGCCATTCCCTATGAACAGATCTTCAAGCAGGCCGCGTATGGCCGCGGTGTGCCGATGTGGGGCGGCAAGTCGCCGAAGCCCGCCACTGCCGCATGGCCGCAGAAATTCCCCTATGACACCGACCTGAAAAAAGCCAAGGCCCTGCTGGCACAGACCAAATACAAGGATGGCTTCGAAGTGCCGCTGTCCTATGACCTGGGTGAGGCAGACTGGGGTGAGCCGACCGCGCTGCTGATCCAGGAAAGCCTGGGCAAGATCGGCATCAAGGTCACGCTCGACAAGGTGCCGGGTGCGAACTGGCGCACGGTGGCGCTGGTCGAGA
>JBILYA010000293.1:0-3497 GCA_044378065.1 Burkholderiales bacterium
AATCGCGCGGCGGATGATCCGGCGCAGCACATAGCCGCGGCCTTCGTTGCCGGGAATCACACCGTCAACGATTAGAAAGGCGCAGGCGCGGATATGGTCAGCGATGACTTTCAGCGAATTGTTGGTGAAGTCCTTGGCGCCGGTCTCGCGTGCAGCAGCCTTGATCAGGGCTTGGAACAGGTCGATCTCGTAATTGGAGTGCACATGCTGCATGACGGCCGCGATACGCTCCAGCCCCATGCCGGTATCCACCGACGGCTTGGGCAGCGGATGCAGTACGCCCTTGTCGTCACGGTTGAACTGCATGAACACCAGGTTCCAGATTTCGATGTAACGGTCACCGTCGGCATCCTTCGACCCGGGCGGACCGCCTTCAACCTCGTCACCATGGTCGTAAAAGATTTCACTGCAGGGGCCGCAGGGACCGGTGTCTGCCATCTGCCAGAAATTGTCCGAACCGCCGCCCGGCTTGTCGCCGATGCGTACGATGCGCTCGGCCGGCACGCCGATTTCCTTTTGCCAGATGTCATAGGCCTCATCGTCCGTCTGATAGACGGTGACCCAGAGCTTGTCTTTGGGCAGCTTGTAAACGCCGGTCAGCAGTTCCCAGGCAAATTGAATCGCGTCGCGCTTGAAATAGTCGCCGAACGAGAAGTTGCCCAGCATTTCGAAAAAGGTATGGTGGCGCGCGGTGTACCCGACGTTTTCCAGATCGTTGTGTTTGCCGCCGGCACGCAGGCTGCGCTGCGAAGTGGTCGCGCGTTTGTAGGGACGGTTTTCCTGCCCGAGGAACACGTCCTTAAACTGCACCATGCCCGAGTTGGTAAACAACAGGGTCGGGTCATTGCCCGGTACCAACGGGCTCGAAGCCACAACGGTGTGGCCTTTGGACTCGAAATACTTCAGGAATTTGTCGCGGATTTCTGCGGATTTCATGCGGATGCGCCAGTTGGTTTACGTAAGGCGCAGATTTTAAACCAGTTTTGCCGTTGCATTCCGCACTGCAACGACCGTATCCCGGGAACCGGCAGATATCCATGGCTCCAGGACCTTCCCGGGGCGTGCGCCCCGGAGTTGGGGCGTCGTTTAGACCGCCAGCAGCATCACGGTAATGGCCATGGCGCCGTAAAACACGCACTGATCGCGGTATTCGAGGGCTTTTTCCACCAACATCATCATCATGATCATGATTCGTCTCCCGTTTCCGTTCCTGTATCTGTTTCTGTTTCTATGCCCATCTCGCCGCGGCTTATTGACCGCAGCAGTTTGGTAATCACTTCACTGCTGAAACCCCTGCCCATCAGGAACCGTGCCTGCTTCGCCCGGTCCGCCGCGTTCGTTGCCGGTTCGCGGAACTTCCTGCGCCATACCGCCAGCGCGTTTTCCAGTTCACCGTCCTTCAGCGTCGCCATCGTGCTGCTGACCAGTTCTGCCGGCACGCCCTTGGCTTCAAGGTCCCGCCGGATGCGCGCCGGGCCGTATCGCCCGCGTCGCGCATGCACCATCTGCTCCGCCGCGCGTGTTTCGGATAACCAGCCGCGCTGCGAAAAGTCATCAAGGATCTGCGTCACTTCGTCTTCGGACTCAGCGTGCGGCGCAAGTAGCCGGCTCAATTCCTGCCGGGTGTACTCGCGCCGCGCCAAGTGCCTAAGTGCACGGACCCTGAGACTGGGTTCTTTGCTGTCCTGCATGCCGCCAGCCCTGTTGAGGATTCCGGTGGACCGGCGGGGTCGCGATTACTGTCCGACGGCTTTTTTCTTGACCGGATCAGACTCGACCACTTCCAGCGGGGCCTTTTCCTTCTTCACCACCACCTGCGGGCCGCCGTTGATACCGAGCACTGTTCGAATCTTGGATTCGATTTCGTCGGCGATCTGGGGGTTTTCCTTCAGGTAATCGCGGGTGTTGTCCTTGCCCTGGCCGATGCGGTCCTTGCCGTAGGAATACCAGGCACCGGACTTCTCGATAATGTTATTGGCAACGCCGAGTTCGATGATCTCGCCTTCGCGCGAAATACCTTCGCCGTAAAGGATGTCGAATTCAGCCTGGCGGAAAGGCGGCGCCACCTTGTTCTTGACGATCTTGGCGCGGGTCTCGGAACCGATGACCTCCTCGCCTTTCTTGATCGAGCCGATGCGGCGGATGTCGATACGCACCGAGGCGTAAAACTTCAGCGCATTGCCGCCGGTCGTGGTTTCGGGGTTGCCGAACATCACGCCGATCTTCATGCGGATCTGGTTGATGAAAATCACCAGCGTGTTCGAACGCTTGATGTTAGCGGTCAGCTTGCGCAGCGCCTGCGACATCAGTCGCGCCTGCAAACCCATCTGCGGCTCGCCCATCTCGCCTTCGATCTCCGCGCGGGGCACCAGCGCCGCTACCGAGTCGATCACCACCACATCGACCGAACCCGAACGCACCAGCATGTCGGCGATTTCCAGCGCCTGTTCGCCGTTGTCGGGCTGCGAGATGATCAACTCGTCGACCTTGACGCCCAGCTTGCCGGCGTATTGCGGGTCGAGCGCGTGTTCCGCATCAATGAACGCCGCCGATCCGCCGAGTTTCTGCATCTGCGCGATCACCGACAGCGTCAGCGTGGTTTTGCCCGACGATTCCGGACCGTAGATTTCAACCACACGGCCGCGCGGCAGACCGCCGATGCCGAGGCCGATGTCGAGACCCAGCGAACCTGTCGACACGGCCTGGATGTCCTTGGCGATGTCCGACTCGCCCATGCGCATGACCGAGCCCTTGCCGAATTGTTTTTCGATTTGCGACAGCGCCGCGGCAAGCGCTTTGGATTTGTTTTCGTCCATGATTGTCCTCGTAGTCCGGTGATTCGTTCAGTCAAAAAATACGGTGAAATTTGGGGATTGCGTCTTGCGTTGCCTGCTGTTGATGGAACGCATTATTACACAATCCGCAGAAAAAGGTGAATATTTATACAGTAGTGTGTATAAAACCACCTTTATCACAAAAACTTTAATTAAATCAAATATTTATTTACTATTTTTAGCTGTGGGCAGCAGTCCCAGCAGGCCTTCCAGCGCAAAATATACCGCCTGCCGCCGCACCGCTTCGCGGTCGCCGTTGAAGCGCTTCAGGACACTTTTCGGCTCGCCGTTTTTGATGCCCCAGGCAAAACACACCGTACCAACCGGCTTCTCGGCCGTACCGCCCGCAGGACCTGCCGTACCGCTGACCGATACCGCTACTTGGGCATGGCTGTTGGCCAGCGCACCGAGCACCATCTCGCGTACGGTTTGCTCGGAAACCGCACCATGGGTGCCCAGCGTTTCCTGGCTGACACCGAGCATCTCGCGCGTGGAGATATAGGTATAGGTGACAAAGCCACGCTCAAACCAGTTGGAGCTGCCGGGCACCGCAGTCAGCGCCTGCGCGATCCAGCCACCGGTGCAGGACTCCGCCGTCGCCAGCATCAGCCCCTGCGCCTTCAGCGCTTCCCCGACACGCGCTGCCAGTTCAAACAAGACCGA
>JBILYA010000294.1:0-3496 GCA_044378065.1 Burkholderiales bacterium
TGACGGCAGTCCCGGCGCACGCAACGACATCCGCTGCGTGTCGATTGAACACAAGCTGGGCATCCACGGCAGCCCGACCTGCGTGCTGGCCTATGGTGATGGTCCGGGAGCGGTGGGTTATCTGGTCGGGCAGCCGCATCGCGGCCTGGAGTACATGTTCACGATGATGAACCACGCCCGGCTCGGCGTCGGCATGGAAGGCATCGCCATCGCCGAGCGTTCCTACCAGCATGCCCTCGAATACGCGCGGACGCGGGTGCAGGGTCGTGCCATCGGTCAGCGCAGTGGCGACCGCGTGACCATCATCCACCATCCCGATGTGCGGCGCATGCTGATGACGATGAAAGCGCAGACCGAAGCGATGCGCGCGCTGGGGTATTACGCGGCTGGTGAGCTTGACCGTGCGAAACGTCATCCCGATGCGCAGGCCCGCGCGGGGCATCAGGCGCGGCTGGATCTGCTGACGCCGGTGGTCAAAGGCTGGTGCACCGAAGTTGCCGTGGAAATTGCCTCGACCGGCGTGCAGATTCACGGCGGCATGGGATTTATCGAGGAGACCGGCGCAGCGCAGTATCTGCGCGATGCGCGGATCTCGACCATTTATGAAGGTACGACCGGCATCCAGGCCAATGACCTGATCGGCCGCAAGGTCGGTGCCGAAAAAGGTGCAACGGCGCTGGCGCTGATCGATGAGATGCGCGGACTTGATGCCGCCCTTGCTGCGGCGGGCGAGCCGTTTGCGGGGATGCATCGCAGTTATGTGCAGGCGGTACATGCACTGGAGGCGGGGACGCGCTGGCTGGTGGATCACTACCGCCAGGAGCCCGAAGCCGCTGCGGCAGTGGCGGTGCCTTACCTGAAACTGTTCGGCACAGTGGCCGGCGGCTGGCTGATGGCCCGCGCCGCCTTGATTGCGCGGGAGCGGCTTTCAGCGCCCGGCGTCGACCGCGAATTCCTCGAAGCCAAGCTGGCGACGGCGCGGTTTTATCTGGAACACCTGCTGCCGCAGGCCGTGGCGCTCTCTCAGACGGTGACATCGGGTGCGGCGAGCACGCTGGCGCTGGATCCGGCTGCGTTCTGAAAGCCATGCGAAAACTAACGTGCCTGTTGCTGCTGGTCACCGGTCTTGCTGCGGCTTTTCCTGCGCATGCAGAGCTGAGCTGTGAGCAGATTGTTGCCAGTGTGCAGACGGCGGTGACTTTGCGCGACCAGGGCATGCCGCTCAGCCGCGTGCTGGCGGAAACCGAAAGCGCGGAGATGCGCGGGCGGTTTCAGCCCAGCGAACTGACCTTGCTGCAGCGGGCGATCCGCCTGACCTATACCGGCGAAATTTCGGTGTACGAACTGACGGAAAGCTGCGCCGAGAGCCGGGGCGGCAAAAAACGCTGAATGCGTTATATTGACGCGCGCTTATTTAATGCGCGTTAACAAGGCGCTTATTGGGGAGAGCATGGTGATGATCAGCAGTTGGCGAAATACAGCAGTGATTCTGGGTGTGATGTTGTCCTGTGCTGCGATGGCGCAGAAGCCGCCGGCCAAGCAGCCGTTTGTGCCGCCCGAATACGAACGCAGCGGCGGCCCCTATGTGCCGACGCCCAATGTCGTCGTCGACCAGATGCTGCGCATGGCCAATGTCGGTGAGAAGGACTTTGTCATGGACCTGGGTTCGGGCGACGGTGTCATCGTGCTGACCGCAGGACACAAGCTCAAGGCCAGTGGTTACGGTGCGGACATCGACGAGGAGTTGATCCGGCTCAGCAATGAGCACGCGCAAAAGCTGGGCATCGCCGACCGCGTGCGTTTCGAGGCCAAGGACATTTTCAAGGTCGATGTCTCCAAGGCCACGGTGATTACGCTTTATCTGTTGCCGGAAATGATGCGCAAGCTGCGCACCAAGCTGTTTACCGAACCCCGTCCCGGCACGCGCATCGTGTCGCATGACTACCATTTCGACGAGTGGATGCACGATTCGGATGTCGCTTTCGACGTGCCGGAAAAGGAATTCATTTCCGGCGTGCCGCGCGCGGTGCTGTATCTGTGGATCGTGCCGGCGAAAGTCGGCGGCAGCTGGCGCCTGCAGATCGACGGACAGGGCGATTATGACGTTGCGCTGAAGCAGAATTATCAGCGTTTCGAGGGTAATGCGGAATCTCAGGCGCGCAAGATCACGCTGATGGAGCCGCAGCTCAGTGGTGCCGATATCCGCTTTGTGATGCCGCTGGCCGGAACCCGTGCGCGTTTCCTCGGCAAAGTTGACGGCGACCGCATGGAAGGCACGGCGAATCTCGGTGAGGGTAAGACCGTGCGCTGGCGTGCAACGCGGGTAAAAGGTTAAGCATTCAAGCAGGCGCGGGCTTGCCCGCGCCGGGCCCGCTAGTTCATCAGCAGTGCCGGCGGGGCGTTATCCAGAACGCCTTTGCGGAAGCCGGCCTGGCTGGCAGCGATGTCGAGTGCTGCGGCATTCCAGGCGTCATGGATGATCTTGCCGCCCGCAGTCAGTTCTCCGCCGACAATGCGCGGGCTGGCCAGCATGTCCCATAAGGTGGCGGCATGGCGTTCCGGCACATCGTTCATTGTGACGCGCTGCGGCGCCTGCAATGGTGACGCGGATGCCACCAGGAAACTGTTGAGGCGGCGCGCGCCCGGCCAGTCCGGACGATACAGCGCGGCATGCGGCAGTTCGCTGGTCAGCGTGGCCAGCAGATGCGAGTAGGCGCGCGGGTCTTCGACATCGGCGAATGTGTTGAACACTGCGACACCGCCCGGCTTCAGGCAGCGTTTCAGATCGCTGAAAAATTCCCGCGTGATCAGATAGTCCGGTGTGCCGTCGCCGTGGAACAGGTCGACCAGCACGACATCATGGCGCGGTGTGCATTGGCCGACATAGGTGCGTGCATCGGCTTCGTGCGTGGTGACGCGCCGGGCATCAAATCCGAAATAACGCGTGGCGACTTCGACCGAAGACGGATCGATTTCGACGACTTCGACCTTGCTGCCGGTGGCGGCGAAACGTGTCGGCACGATGCCGGCGCCGAGACCGAGCATCAGCACCTGCTGCGGTTGCGGCTGATAGGCGCGTGCCAGTGCTTCCAGTGCGTAGGTGTAAAACGATACCGAGCGCTGGTTTGAATCGACGGTGTTCTGGATCAGGCCGTCGTGAAAATAGAGGCGCAGGAATTTGCCGTCGCCGTCCTTGTCGCTGCGCAGTACCTTGACCGTGCCGAACAGCGAGCTGTGCACCGCTTCGACCTGCCACAGCGCACCGCTGAAGGCCAGCGGTCCCTGCCGTCCGGTGTAACGGTCACCCTGCCAGGCCAGCAACCCGGCGCTGATGATGGCGATGCATGCGCATCCATTGACCAGGCCTTTACGAGCCATCGGCATGCCGGAGGATGCGGCGACCAGCGACAGCACGCCCAGCAGCAGCGCCACCATCAGGGTGGCGGTGTAGTTGCTGATATAGGGAATCAGGCCGAAGGCGGTCACCAGCACGCCG
>JBILYA010000295.1:0-3487 GCA_044378065.1 Burkholderiales bacterium
GCCATGCGCGAGGCGAGTCCGGTCATTGCATTACCGACATCGACCTGGCAACAGGCGATGTTGTATTTGCGGCCGTCGAGCGAGATCGTGCGCGTCAGTCCCGAGATCGCGTGTTTGGTGGCGGTATAGGGTGCGGAGTCGGGGCGCGGCGCATGTGCCGAGATCGAACCGTTGTTGATGATGCGTCCGCCCTGCGGGTCCTGTGCCTTCATCATGCGGAAGGCGGCCTGTGCGCAGAGGAAGGAGCCGTTGAGGTTGGCGTCGACCACGGATTTCCATTTGTCATAAGGCAGATCTTCGAAGGGCACGCCCGGTGCGTTCTGTCCGGCGTTGTTGAACAGCATGTCGAGGCGGCCGAAGCGTTTCTTTACCTTCTCGAACAATGCGCTGACGGCCTGCGGATCGCCGACATCGGTGGCGACCGCGAGGCCGCGGGATGCGTCACTGCCGGCTTCAGCGAGTGCGGCATCCAGCGCGTCCTGACGGCGGCCGGCGAAGGCCACGCTCCAACCGTCTTTCAGCAGGGCATGCGCAGTGGCTTTGCCGATGCCGCTGCCGGCACCGGTGATAACGGCGACTTTGGATGAGTTGCTCATGGTTGTGCTCCCTTTGTTGTCGGCATCATTGTTCTGCGGCAATGCTGTACTGGTTGCGGCCGCCGGATTTGGCTTTGTACATTTCCATATCGGCGCGGGCCAGCAGCTGCGTGGCCTGGTCGGCATGCGCCGGCGCAAAGGCGACGCCGATGCTGGCGCTGACCGAAACGGTATTGCCGTCGCCGGTTTCCATCGGTTCGATGACGGCGGCCATCAGTTTGCCGAGGATGGTTTCAATGTTGCCTGTCTCCCGCAGGTCTTCGAGCAGGATCACGAATTCGTCGCCACCCAGCCGGGAGACCGTGTCTGCTTCGCGCACGATTTCCTGGATGCGGCTGGCAATGGTAACCAGCAGGGCGTCACCGACAGCGTGACCGTAGCTGTCGTTGATCGGTTTGAAGTTGTCGAGATCAATCAGCAACAGCGCGATGCTGTCGCCAGTGCGCCTGCTGCGCGTGATCGCGCGTTCGATGCGGTCGTTGAGAAACATGCGGTTGGACAGTCCGGTCAGCGGATCCTGCAGCGCCAGCCGGCGAAGTTCATGTTCCTTGTTGATCAGCTGGCTGTTGGCTGCTTCAAGTTCCTGTGTCCGCTCCGCAACGCGAAATTCCAGCTCCTGTTCGGATTTGCGCAGGGTTTCGACCATCTGCTGTTTGGTTTTCAGTGCCATCTCGGTGGCGATTTCCTTTTCGCGGCGCATGACATTCATTCGATCCGCCAGTGCAAAGGACAGCAACAGCAGTTCCAGAGTCGAGCCGAGCTGCATCGCGTTGAAGGTCAGCCAGGTCGTCGGCAGCCAGCCGAGGTTGCGCATGCCGAGCACTGCAGCGCCGAGCAGCAGCAAAGTCCATGCAATGAGGAAATAACGCGCGCCGGGATGACCGCGGCGCAGGCTGTTGATGCCGGCGGCAACCGCCACAGCGGGGAACACCACGCCCATCAACGACACCATGATCGCGACGATCCGGTAGGGAATCAGCAGCGGCGCCACGGCGATCAGCGCAAAGCAGGCGGCGCAGCCGATGATGGCGCGGTCGATCATCGGCGCCGCGTTGCGCGTATCAAGGAACAGCCTGGTGAAAATGGCGCCGAAAACGCCGGTGGCGGCCATGCCAACGGGCAGCGCAAGATTGCCCCATGTCGCTGAATCCGGCCAGAGAAACTGGTTGCACAAGCCGTTCCATGTGCCGAGCGCGATTGCCATGCCGGCGGTGAATGCGACGTAGGCGAGGAAAGTGACGTCGCGGGTCGAGAGGAACAGCAGAAGGTTATAGAGGCCGAGGGCGAGCAGCATGCCGTAGTAAAGGCTCAGAACGGTGTAGTCGGCACGGTCGTTGCGCGCGAGCGCATCGGGCTGCCAGAGCGTGACGGGTATCGTCAGGTTGCCGCCCGAAGTAACGCGCAGGAAGACCATCTGCGGTTTGCCCGGTGTCAGATCGACCGGAAATACATGATGGCGGTGCGGGTAGGGGCGTTCCGAAAACGGGAGCGTGTCGCCGGAGACCATTTTGTCGAAACCGCCGTCGGCGCGCGGCACATAGACTTCGATGTGGTCGAGCGAGGAGTAGCCAACCTCCAGCATCCAGCGCCGCAGCGAATTCGATTCAGGCTGCAGTTGCAGGCAGAGCCACCAGGCCGATCCGGAATAGCCGAAGTTCACTTCCGCCGCGGTGATCTTTGGCATGGCCGGCTCGAATCGTCTGGCCATGACCGGATCGGTGACGTCATCGATGGTCAGGCTGCGTTTCGGATCCTCCAGCACCATCAGCTCGGAGGCGACCGGGTAATGACCGATCGCGCTGTTGAGAATCAGCGGCTGGTGGCTGGCCGCCGCAGGTAATGCACAGGCAAAGAGGATCAGGGCCAGAAGCCAGTGCCAAGCGATGGCAACCGGAGACTTCATGCCCTTCCTTATTTGGCCCAGGAATCGCGCAGCGTGACTGCGCGATTGAATACCGGTTTGCCCGGCACCGAGTCGCCGGTGTCGACGACGAAATAGCCGTGACGCTCAAACTGGAATCGCGTGCCGGGTGCGGCGGCAGCCAGGGCAGGTTCCAGTTGCGCGGTAATGGTTTTGACCGAATCCGGATTCAGATCGAGCAGGAAGTCGCGGCCGCCGGCGCCGGGGTGGGCTTCCTTGAACAGCCGGTCGTAGAGACGGACTTCAGTGGCCTGAGAATGTGCGGCACTGAGCCAGTGGATATTGCCTTTGACCTTGACGGTCTCAGAGCCCGGCGTGCCGGACTTGGTCTCGGGAAGGTATTCGCAATGAACGGCGGTGACAGTGCCGGCGGCATCTTTCTCGCAGCCGGTGCATTTGACGACATAGCCGTAACGCAGGCGAACGCTGTTGCCCGGGAACAGCCGGAAAAAACCCTTCGGCGGTTGCTCGGAAAAATCCTCGCGTTCGATCCACAGTTCGCGCGACAGCGGCACCACGCGTTTGCCGAGATCGGGTTTTTGCGGATGGTTCGGCGCGAAACAGTCTTCCTGCTGACCTTCGGGATAGTTGTCGATGATCAGCTTGACCGGATCCAGCACGGCGATGCGCCGCTCGGCGATTTCATTGAGGTGATCGCGCATGCAGTCTTCCAGCACCGAGTATTCGATCCACGAATCGGCTTTGGACACGCCGATGCGATCGGCGAACAGGCGGAAACCTTCGGGGGTGTAGCCGCGGCGGCGTGCGCCGGCGAGAGTCGGCAGGCGCGGGTCATTCCAGCCGCTGACGTGTTTTTCGTCGACCAGCTGGATCAGCTTGCGTTTGGAGAGTACGACGTAGGTCAGGTTCAATCGCGCGAACTCGATCTGCTGCGGCAGCGGGCGCGCGAGCAGGCCGCCGTCGGCGAGTTTGCCGAGCAGCCAGTCATAGAACGGACGCTGGTCTTCGA
>JBILYA010000296.1:0-3480 GCA_044378065.1 Burkholderiales bacterium
GACAGGATGAAGCTGATGACCTGGTTGCGCGTCAGCGCGGAAGTCATGCAGCTCACCGCGAGGTAGGAACCGGCCAGCATCAGGCTGCCGACATAACCGGAGAAGATCACGCCGTTGTCCGGGTCGCCGAAATAATTCACGGTGATCACCACCGGAAAGGTCAGGCCCAGTGCCAGCGCGAGGAACAGCCAGGACGCGAGGAATTTGCCGACGATGGCCTGCCAGCTGGTGATAGGCATGGTCAGCAACAGTTCCATCGTACCGAGGCGGCGCTCTTCCGACCACAGGCGCATGCCGACAGCCGGAACGAGGAACAGGTACAGCCAGGGGTGCCAGGTAAAGAATGACACCAGCGACGCTTCGCCGCGTTCAAAGAAATTGCCGATGGTGAAGGTGAAGAAACCCGTCAGCAGCAGGAAAATCACCAGAAATACGTAGGCAATCGGTGACGTGAAGTAACCCGACAGCTCGCGTTTCATGATGGTACGGATATTGGCCCAGGCGTTCATGCGTGCACCTCATGCTTGACGGTATCCGGCAGCGTGATCGCGCGGAACACTTCGTCGAGTTTGCCTTCCGGCGAACGCGCCTTGAGCTCCGCCGGCGTGCCGCTGGCGACGATGCGGCCGCGGTCGATGATAATCACGCGCGAGCAGGCGGCTTCGACTTCTTCGAGGATGTGGGTCGAGAAAATCACCACCTTGTTTTCACCGAGGCGTTTGATCAGGCCGCGCACTTCATGTTTCTGGTTCGGATCGAGACCGTCGGTCGGTTCGTCGAGGATCAGCACTTCCGGGTCATGAATCAGCGACTGCGCGAGACAGGTGCGGTGCTTGTAGCCTTTGGACAGCGTGTCGATCGACTGGTAGAGCACGCCTTCAAGGAAACACAGCTCGACCGCGCGATACACGGCGCGCTTGCGGGCGTCGCCCTGCAGGCCGCGCAGTTCAGCGCAGAAATTAAGAAAGCCGTTGACCGTCATGTCGGCATAACCCGGCGCGTTTTCCGGCAGGTAGCCGATCAGCCGCTTGGCCGCGATCGGGTTTTCAACCATGTCGTGGCCGCCGACAAGAATGCGGCCCGACGTCGGGGGATAGTAGCCGGTGATCATGCGCATCGTGGTCGACTTGCCGGCGCCGTTGGGGCCGAGAAAGCCAAGCACTTCTCCGCGTTCGACGCTGAACGACACATCATTCACCGCCAGTTTCGGCCCGAAAGCCTTGACCAGGTGTTCGACGTTAATCAATGTATCTCTCCGTTGCGATGCGCGCCCGTCCTGCGGCCGCGCGTTTTTTGTGGCCTGTTAGATCGCGTCGCCCTGAAAAAATTCAAGGCAGTTGCGTCACAACAGGACACCCGCCACCCGTTTCCGGGTGGATAACATATAACCCATTGATTATATTGGATTATTATTACAATCCCGGCCTTGTCTGCACAGGTTCCGCAAAAGCGGAAATGGTGCCGACAGTCTGAATCGAACAGACGACCTACCGCTTACAAGGCGGTTGCTCTACCAACTGAGCTATGCCGGCGGGAGGCGGGATTATAGCGCCTCACCAAAGGGCAGGCCTCCTATAATTGCGCCTCGATTTCACTCCCGGAACTTGCTCAAAATGACCTCTTCTTCAGTAGGCGCTTCACCAGTCGGCATTGTCGGCTGCGGCCTGATGGGCAGCGCCTGCGCCAAACGCCTGCTCGCCGCCGGGCACGCCGTCACCGGCTACGACATCGATCCTGCCAAATCCGCCGCACTCGCCGCGATGGGCGGCCGCTCCGCCGCATCGCTGGATGAACTCGCACGGACCTGCCGCACACTGGTGCTGGCGGTCTTCAACACCGAACAGGCCGAAACGACCTGCGACGCCCTGCTCGCCGCCCTGCCGGCGGATGCCCCGGCACTGACAGCGATCTGCGTCAGCACCTGCGACCCGGATCGGATTTCCGCGCTGGCGCAACGCCTGCCTGCGCAACGGCTGCGTTTTGTCGAAATGCCGGTGTCCGGCACCAGCGACCAGACCGCACGCGGCGACGCGCTGGGCCTCGTCGGCGGTGACCCTGCGGCCGCGGAAGCGGTGAGCAGCGTACTGGACGCCATCTGCCCGCGCCGCCACCACCTCGGCGCTGCCGGCAACGGCGGTCGCGCCAAACTCGCGATCAACCTGATCCTCGGCATCAATCGCGCCGCACTCGCCGAGGGCCTGGTCTTCGCCGACCGCATGGGCCTGCCGCTGACGCCCTTTCTCGCCGTGGCGAAGGATTCAGCCGCCTATTCGCAGATCATGGACGTCAAAGGCGCCAAGATGATCGCCAGCGACTTCACGCCCCACGGCAAGATCGCGCAGACGTTGAAGGATTTTTCATTGATGCTCGAACTCGCACAGCGTTTGCAGCAACAGCTGCCGCTAGCCGGCACCTACACCGACATCGTTGAAGGTTGCATGAAAGCCGGTGAAGCCGAGCTGGATAACGCTGCCGTCATTCGCGAAATCAGGCGCAGAAAAAAATAGCCGCCGGACCCCACCCCGAAATGCAGCCATAAAAAACGGCGCGGAAATTCCGCGCCGTTTTTTTCAGGCAATGACTGCTCAGGTCTTCTTCACCGCATACCCGTAAGCCAGGTTGGTGCGATCGCCACCGTCACGGTCATAAGCCTGCTTCGCCATAGCAAAGCGGTCATTCTCCAGCGATGCACGGTGCTGCGCGGTCACACCGTAAATCCGTGCATTGTTTTCGCCGAAGATGGCTTTTTTCACCGGACCGTCAGCAGCCCCCAGCGGGGCAAAGCCGTATTTCTTGCGCATGTCTTCCGGAATTTCCAGACGGCGCAGCGCTTCGATCTGCCATTGCGGCGCACCGGTCCAGACTGCGTCCGTGCCCCACACAATGCGATCCGCGCCGAGGCCCTTGACCAGCTGCCCCATCATCGCCGCGCACAGCCGCGGCTCGGCGATAGTGCTTTGCGCGAACAGCTGGCCGACGTCGCCATAGACGTTGCGCACGCCGAATTTCTCCGGGATCTCGCAGAGGTCGGTCACCCAGTCGATGCGACCGGTCTGCTCGAACTGCTCCATGCCCACCTTGTACGCGCCGCCGGTGAAGCGGAAGGCCGAGTGATAGCAGACGAAGTTGAGCTGCGGCCAATCCTTCGCCGCTTTGCCGATGTCTCGGACGTCGGCGTACTGCACCAGATCGGGGAACTGCTTGGTGGTCGCAGGCGGATACAGCCCCTTGTGGAAGCAGACGTTGGCGAGACTCGGATTGGTTTTCGAGGCTTTCACCAGTTTTTCATAGAAGGGATACAGCAGCTTCTCGTCATCAAGACGCCAGGGATGTTTGGCGAGATGCTTGTTGGTGTTATCGCCGACGGTGTAGCCCTTGAAGGAGTCGGGCTTCAACACTTCGAGGTCATGATCGACCTTGTCCAGCCAGCCCGGCATGCCCGGCATGAAAATGGCATGCGAGTACATGCGCTTGGTGCCC
>JBILYA010000422.1:0-3477 GCA_044378065.1 Burkholderiales bacterium
GAAGGGGTGTGTCGAAGATTAGTGTTTTAGGCGTGGAAATTGCTCTACCCAGCGGCGCTGCTTTTGCCGCGTATGAGTCGAAATGCAATACTGCATGGATCACCTTTGTTCGGGATGGAGTAAGCGTTGTGCCGAACATAGTGATCGGTCCGACGCGAGAAAAAGGCGAAGGCTATCGTGACTTTTCGAAACGCTGGTTTAAGTTTTATGGTGAGCGACTTGAAGAAGCGCTTACTGGTGATCCACGAAATATTGCACTAAGGCCTTTTTGGGTTAGTGTTTTGACCGAACGGCGCCCGGTGGGTGCGAGCAGCTAGGGTTACCCCAATAACCTTACTATTGCGCCGTTGAGCTAGCGGTGACGTGAACTCCAAGTCTTATCCAGCCGAAGCAGAATACGTTCCTCGTTCTGCTTGTCTGGCCTAGTGTTGCAAGCGGCTTAGACGTTGACCACGGTACGCTATAGGAGCCGTCTTCCGAAGATGGCTCGGTACGGTCCTGTCGCAAGGATTCAACCAACGTTCGTTCAGCATGGTATCTGCCACCAGCTTCTTCCGCCGCCCATTCTCATCCTCCAGCGCGGAAGCAGCCACTTGGCGATCGACATCTCCATTCCGCAACAGCTTTTCTCTCTCAACCTCGCCGGCTGCTTTTTTCTGAGCGGCGGGGGCATTTGAGCTTCTGGAACCGCACGCAGCATACGCCGTCTGGGTTATTCTCTAGTTGAGGCCGCCAACTCTCCGTCAGAGAATCCATTTTCCCGCGTGCCGGCACTTCTACCGCGCAGCATCGTAAGGGATTTATTGATTAACTCTGCACCAAACTGTGCATTCATATGGCGAAAGTCTTCCTTTCGATCATAGTCTTTGCCGTAAAGTCCGACCGCTCCGATGGAATACCGTGCGGCAGTAAAGGCGCCGTGCACGATGGTATCGGCATCTTGGCTTATCAACTCGGCACGATGGGCAAGCACCAGCTGCTTGAGTTGTTCAATATAGATTTCATAAAGGGAAGGCATGTACTCACCCGACCAAATCTCATCGGTCTTTATAATTTTCTCACTGGGTAGAGGCTCCGGGATGAGATGGATCGGCGCCTCTGTCAGGCCGCGTAAATTACCGATCAGCCTTGCAACACTATCCTCGTAAATCGCAGCATCCAGAGCTGCCCGGGAAATCACCTGGTGCCGCGCGTCGGCATGCGCCATCAATCTGTGTCTACGATATGTTTTCACAATACGGAAAAGTAATACGTGCATTCCAACCAGTACGAAGGCGTCGAATGCCGCCGGGTCAATCGCAGTCATCCCTTCTGATGAGCGAGCCAAGAACGTTCTCGTATCTTCCGTGCGCGGGACAAGTTTGCTATCCTCGACTACTAAATCCGTTATCCTGGCGCCAGGGGCTGCAAAATAAGTAGGGGAAAATCCGTCAGCGGCCTCCCCAAGCAACGACCAGCCTTGCTTGATCGCAACGATATGAGAGTTGCCTATAACGCAGACACGCAAAGTCATCTTGCCGCAAGCGCCTCTAGAAGAATTTCCTCGCAGACGACATCGTCTCGACTCTTGCTGCTGGATTTGCCTCGGTGTGGCGAGGGCAGTTGATCCGTAGCATTGTCACGTGGCGCGTCCTGTGAATCATGCTGATCAAAGAAGACAGACATGACCTTGTCGATTGCGCGCGGTCGCACTGTGCGTAGATCCTCTTCGTAGCTGCGCGACTGATAGAATGGCGTTGCGATCATTTCGTATGAGGGGAAATAGTCCACGTCCTCAAATTCATCGGCGACCTGTCCCGCCACAGCACGGAGTACTGACTTCGAATAAATGGTCGCTGGCAGGACATGGCCTTGACTCGCAGTAGCCACTAGCGGCACAGGCGAAACAGTTACGAGGAATTTCAAAGTTGGATTTATCTTTTTCATGAAGCGACGGAACCGGGTGAAGTCATCATACACTTCCGAAGCCGTAAAGTTTTTGAATACGAATACTTCGGGATCGTACTCGCCAGCGATAGTTCCTGGAGCGGTTGGATAGACTGTGGACGATTCCCTGTGAATCCAGCTTTCGGTTAGACCAAAAGTGAAAATGCATAAGTCCGCAGATTTAAAGGCTCGGCGGGTACGAAGCAGATGGTCGAGGCGTTGTACCGCAACTTCTTCCTGGTCCGGCAAGCCGTCGGGCTCGACGTTTGGCCGCAACGCATCATAGTAACGACCATTCTTCTCCCATACAGCATTGGCTGGTTTGAACTTCCCGAAAGACTCCTTAGCCAGCTGAAGAAGTTGCCGTGCAGTGTAGATATTCCCATAGCGCGCGGAGTAGAGGTTATACCCAAATCTCTTGGCGCAAGCGTCCGACATTCCCGGCGGTGCTGGCTCGGCGTCAATAACCTTGAATTTGCGCGCCCGCAAATAACGGGCAATATGTTGCGCAAAGCAACTTCCGGCCGTCAAAATATTTGTGTTACGGTCGATCGGGAACTTCTTGCGATAGAGTTCGCTCCAATTCTGTTCCGCAACGCCAGTCTTCCAACGTGCCTTGGGCGGCAAACCTCGATATGGCGATGACACTGTGCACTTCCCCTTCGCCCTAGTCATGTACTAGTAAGCACGCCCGAAGATTGTACGTCAATCGCGGCCACGTGATGATTAGGCGGCGGCGCCAAAGATTGATGAATGCATAACTAGGCTTTACGCAGGCACGGTGCGCCACTCTATCGTGAGACGCTCGCATGGGCGAGAATGTGTCCGCTTGGGGCGCGGTGACGGGCATCTGACTTGAACACGCGAACCGCCCGCCAGTGAGTCTCTTAGGACAACCCGCAACTTCCCCCGGCTTGCCCCGCTAGCCGCGCGATTACGTGCACAAGTTCACGGTTTGCCTGCCGGTGAAGTTGGTGATGGCTGGAGAGTTGGGACTGCGCCCTCCTGACCCTCGATCGCCACCCTTTGCATACCGACACTGACCCTTCTCAGGGCATCATCGAAAAGCCAGTCTGTGTCAGAGTGAAGCCGGAGCAGGACCGTGCTGAGCACGCCACCCGCTCGAACAGTGGCCATTGGCCAACGAGTTCATTCTTAAACAGCGATCCAAAGATTAGTCAAAAACATATAATAAACGGCTTCCACTCGCGACTCGAATGGACTTTGCGGTGATGTTAGCCACCAAACGGCAAATCTAACCCTAATCGATTTGCGTCGTCCCTCCAGCCAAGCTCTGTTCTGAAGTATCAACTTGTACAATTCGCGAAAAAACACGCAACGACTTGTTTGCAGAAATCAATGCGTGTTCGTTATTCTCCAGCGCTTTAGATAGCAAACTATGAATTTGTGAATTGACAGCTACTAGATCTGATTTTCCAACTTCGGATACCCGGATCACTTTTTTCCGGCTGTCTTCTGTGGATTGAGCTGCTGTTACTCTACCCGCTTTGATTAGGGCTGCGCCAATCTGACTGGCGCGTTGACCCGTCA
>JBILYA010000297.1:0-3474 GCA_044378065.1 Burkholderiales bacterium
GGAGCGGTGTCGGGGTTGTTTTGAAGGGGCTATGTTAAAATTTCGTTCATTCTAACGGGTAAATTACGCAATCATGGCCGGACATTCCAAGTGGGCGAACATCCAGCACCGCAAAGGGCGGCAGGACGCCAAGCGGGGCAAGATTTTTACGCGGTTGATCAAGGAGATCACGGTAGCTGCCCGCCTCGGCGGCGGGGATCCGGACACCAATCCGCGTCTGCGTCTGGCGATGGACAAGGCCTATGACAACAACATGCCCAAGGACAACGTCGAGCGCGCGATCAAGCGCGGCTCCGGTGAACTTGAGGGCGTCAATTACGAAGAAATCCGCTACGAAGGTTACGGCATCGGCGGCGCCGCGGTGATGGTCGACTGCATGACCGACAACCGCACCCGTACCGTGGCGGATGTGCGCCATGCCTTCACCAAATACGGCGGCAACCTCGGCACCGACGGTTCGGTTGCCTTCCTGTTCAATCACTGCGGCCAGTTGTTGTTCGCGCCGGGCACCGATGAAGCCAAGCTGATGGATGCGGCGATCGAGGCCGGCGCCGAAGACGTGCTGACCCACGAGGATGGCAGCATCGAGGTCATCACCGGCCCTGCGGAATTTTCGGCGGTGCGTTCTGCGCTGGAAAAATCCGGATTCAAGCCGGAACTGGCCGAAGTCACGATGAAGCCGACCACCGAAAATGCGCTGACCGGCGACGACGCCGTGCGCATGCAGAAACTCCTGGACGCGCTCGAAGCCGTCGATGACGTGCAGGAGGTGTACACCACCGCAGTTATCGACGAGCCCGCTTGAGCGCGGCCACCACGCTTCGTATCCTCGGCATCGATCCCGGCCTGCGGGTTACCGGTTTCGGCGTCATCGAACAGACCGGCCAGCAACTCAATTATGTTGCCAGCGGTTGCGTGCGCAGCGGCGCCGGAGAGCTTCCCGTCCGTCTGAAAGTCCTGCTCGACGGATTGCAGGAAGTGATTACTACCTATCAGCCCGACTGCGCGGCGGTCGAGCAGGTCTTCGTCAACGTCAATCCCAAATCCACGCTGCTGCTCGGGCAAGCCCGCGGCGCGGCGATCTGCGCGGCTGTTTTGCACGCGCTGCCTGTCGCCGAGTACACCGCCCTGCAGGTCAAGCAGGCAGTGGTCGGCGCCGGCAAAGCGCACAAAACCCAGGTGCAGATGATGGTGCGCAAGTTGTTGCGACTTCCCGGCGACCCCAGTCCTGATGCGGCCGATGCGCTGGCCTGCGCGATCTGCCACGCCCACGGCGGGCTGGGTTACGGCGGCGTCGGCATCGGCAAGCGCCGCCGCCGCGGCCGGCTGGGATGAGCCGGATTCTGCTGGCCTGGGAACTGGGTACCGGCTTCGGTCACCTGGGTCCCTTCCTGACTGTTGCCAAAGGTTTGCTTGAGCGCGGTCACGAGCTCCATATCGCTGCGCGTGAGGTGGCCGGTGCGGTCGCCGCCGTGCGGGAGTTGCCGATCGCCGTCCATCAGGCGCCGTTGTGCCTGAATACCTACAGCGGACTGCAGGACCCGCCGCTGAATTACGCCGAAATCCTGATGCGCTACGGCTATCTCGAGCCGGCCATGCTGCGCGGTTTACTGACCGCATGGCGTTCGCTGATGCGCGCCGTTGCTGCGGATGTGGTACTCGCTGATCATGCGCCGACCGCGTTACTCGCTGCGCGGGATCTGGGTTTGCCGCGCGGACTCATCGGCAGTCCGTTTAACGTCCCGCCGGCGGTGACCCCGACACCGAATATGCGGGACTGGCTGTCCGTTCCCGCGCAACGCCTTGCTGACAGTGATGCCCGCGTGCTGCAGGTGATCAATGGTGTCGTATCCGGCGCGGGCACTGTGGAGACGCTGCCCCGGATTTTTGATGGCGCCGCCCGTTTTCTGTCCGGCATTCCCGAACTCGATCCCTACGGCGCCCGCCCGGCAGAGGATTATCTGGGTCTGCGGGCGGTTTCCACCGGCAGTGAACAGCCGGTGTGGCCGGAAGGCGACGGTCCGAAAGTATTCGCCTATCTGCACGCGCCGTATCCCCATCTGGAACGCGCATTGACAGCTTTGTCCAATTGCGGCGCCCGGGTGCTGGTGCATCTGCTCGGCGGCAATGCGGCATTGATGCAAAAACATGGCAGCCCGCAGCTGCGTTTTGCACCCGCGCTGCTGGATTTCAGTCAGGTTGTTTCCGCTTGTGACCTCTGCGTTTGCCATGGCAATGTCGGTACCACGCTGGGCATGTTGCAGGGCGGGCGGCCCTTGCTGTTGCTGCCGATGCATCTGGAGCATTTCCTGCTCGCCCGTTCTGTTGCGCGCGCCGGCGCCGGAGAATTCCTGCATCCGGATGCCGCTGATCCCGATATCACCGGCGTGCTGGGCCGGATGCTGACCGATCCCCGCTATTCAAAAGCCGCCGCCGCGCTTGCCGCACGCGATGCTGCGGTATCTGTTGGTACAATCATGGACCGGACGATTGCCCGCATTGAGGCGATTGCCGGGCAGACCGGGGAACACAGATGATCGGCCGCATCGCAGGGCGCCTGCTGGTCAAGCAGCCGCCGCAAATCATTGTTGACGTCAACGGCGTCGGTTACGAAATCGACGTGCCGATGAGCACCCTGTATCAGCTGCCTGCCGCCGGCGAGCCGGTGACGCTGTATACCCATCTCGCTGTGCGCGAGGATGCGCACCAGCTCTTCGGTTTTGCCACCGAGGCCGAGCGTTCGCTGTTCCGCCAGCTGATCAAGATTTCCGGCATCGGTGCGCGCACTGCGCTGTCGGTGCTGTCGGGCATGTCGGTTGCTGAACTGCACGAAGCGGTCAGCGCCAAGGACGGCGGCCGCCTGACCAAGATTCCCGGCATCGGCAAAAAAACTGCCGAACGCCTGTTGCTCGAGCTGCGTGACCGTTTGCCCAAGGGCGTCGTGCAGGCCGGCGGCGCGACGGCGTCGAGCGAAGGCAGCGATATTGCCAATGCGCTCAGTGCGCTTGGCTACAATGACAAGGAAGTGACCTGGGTGGTCAGTCAGCTGCCCGCCGGTCTGACGGTGACCGACGGCATCCGCCAGTCGCTGAAACTGCTGTCTAAATCCTGATTGAGCGCTGCCGACACCGATGATTGAAACTGACCGCCTGATTTCCGCCGCGCCGGCCTCCGTGCAGGAAGAGGTCATCGAGCGCGCGCTGCGGCCCAAGGCGCTGGATGAATACGTCGGTCAGGAAAAAATACGCGACCAGCTGTCGATCTTCATCGAAGCTGCGCGCAAGCGCAAAGAAGCGCTGGACCATGTGCTGCTGTTCGGACCGCCGGGTCTTGGCAAGACCACGCTCGCGCACATCATCGCCCGCGAGATGGGCGTCAACCTGCGTCATACCTCGGGTCCGGTGCTGGAGCGGCCGGGCGACCTCGCGGCGATGCTGACCAATCTCGAACCGAACGATGTGCTGTTCATCGACG
>JBILYA010000298.1:0-3472 GCA_044378065.1 Burkholderiales bacterium
TTGCGGCGAGGCCGATGCGGAACATCACTTCTGCACCGGCAATGAAGGCGGTCAGCAAATCCTTGCCGCTGGCGCCTTGCGCCTCACCTGCGGCGAGTGCGGCAGGCAGCAGAATCGCGCCTGGATGTACACCGGCGCTGGGTTTGCGCAGGCCGTCGAGTTCAAAGGCGTGTGAACACACGCCGTTGGCCAGTGCGGCAGCGGGTGCTGCGACTTTCAGATCGTTGCCGATGACCCGGCTGCTGCCGTTGCCGCCGCAGTTGCGGGCGTGTCCGGCGACGATTTTGCTCCACGGCAGGCGCGAGCCGAACAGTGCCGCGCCGGTGGTGTCGATGATGCACTGGCGGGCGCGTTCGCGCGCCGCCGCCGGGATCTGCTCGTAGGTCAGTCCGGTGGCGAACTCGGCCAGCGTACGTGCTGCGGTCTTGGCGGCGCTCATCGCTGCAACGTTAAACCGACATCAGTTTGGACAGCACGCCGGCGTCGGGCAGTTTCTCGATGCCCATAACCGCGTCGCGCAGCTGCTCGACTTTTGCCTTCGGCAGGGCTTTGACTGCCAGCTTTTCGAATTTCGCGATGATGTCGGCATCGCTGGCGAAACGGAATTCGCTGCCGCGTGCGGATTCGACGGTGCGCTTCATCACGGTGCCGTCGTTGAGGTGCAGTTCGACATGGACCTTGTGGCGCATTTTTGCGCCGAGCGCGGTGATCGCCGGATCGTGGAGCACTTCGACTTTTTTCGACTCTGCGATGCGCGCCGGATCGGCGACCATTGCTTCGGTGAACTGATCGACGAAGACGTCTTTTTCCAGCAGCCAGGTGCCGATGCAATACGGCAGGTTCAGCTGTGCCGAGGTCAGTCCCTGCGGCTTGTACGGCCAGCCGACGTGGTGCACGGTGACCTCCGATCCGTAGACGATAACCTTCTTCACTTCCTTGGCAGTGAAGGGGCGTTCGGCATCCATCTCGCGAAGCGCATCCAGCGTGGTGTGATTGCTGCCGACGCAGGCGTAGAACTTCAGCGCGATGCCCATGGTTTGCCAGACTTCACCGAAACCGGCGGTGAGTTCCTTCAGGTTGAACTTGTCGGTGGACTGCGACATCGTCGTGCAGAAGCCGCCGTACGGATTCTCCAGCACATCGACGATGCCGGTGAAGCCGCCTTCGGCAAACAGCGCACCGTAAAGGCCGGACTGCGAGGAGCGGCCGGCATGCATGCGTTTGACCATTGCGCCAAACTGCGCAGCCATCAGGCCGGCGGCCTGGGTGCCGGCAATGCCCAGCGCGTGTACGGTCTTGTCGACATCGAGTTTCATACCGCGCGCAGTGCCTGCGGCAGCGGAGAACACGCCCAGAGTCGCTCCCGAGTGCCAGCCGGAGGCGATATGCGCAGGTCCCATGCACAGGCCGACGCGCGGGCCGATTTCGTAGCCGGCAACGGAGGCGGTCAGGAATTCCTTGCCGCTCATTCCGGGCTTCAGTTCAGTGACCGAGATCAGCGCGGGCAGCACGACGGCGCCCACATGCAGCACGCCGGCGCGATGCACGTCATCCAGTTCAAAACCCTGCACCTGGGTGCCATTGACAAGCGCGGCGTGCGGTGCGGAGAGTTTCTTGTTGGTGCCCCATACCGTGCACTGGCGGGTGCTGTCGATGTTGCTCAGTTTGTCCTGGAGGATGCGGGTCCATTCAAGATCGGCCCCGTAAAGTGCGCAGCCCAGCGAATCCAGCATCAGCAGCTTGTTGCGATGACGCACTTCTTCCGGAATCTTGTCGTAAGTCAGACCGGAAACGAAGGTCGCGATGTCGCGGGTGTAGGGATGGGGTTGCGTCGATTGCTGGGTCATGGGGCGGATTCCTGTGATGTGCCTATAAAAAGCGGTCTATAAAAAATCAATAAAAACAGATATTTGCGAATAATTTTCAGGGCTTACTTCGGCAGCGTGACCGCTGCGCCGACGATGGCTGTCAGTTCATTGATGTCGGCGAGTGACTCGCAACGGTCAACGGTTGCGATGATGCGCTCGGCGTCGGCTTTGCTCATGCACGGTGCAACGACGTTGCGGAACTTGTGAATGACTTCTTCCGGCGCCAGCGGATTCTCCGGGCTGCCGCGTCGGTGCAGGGCGAGTTTCTCATGCACTTTGCCGGCGCGGGTGGTGATCTTCACGCGCGAGGCATGGCGGAACGGCGCGCCCATTTTTTCGATCTCGGGATCGACATGCGCAGTGATGCGCGTGATGAAGTCGAGGATTTGCGGATCGGCGAGACGCGCTTCACGGAACTGTTCTGTGAAGGCAGCGCCGTCGAGCGCGATGACCGCCATGCCGTAATACAGATTCATCTGCGCTGCGGTGACACCCTGCGCCTTGTATTCCCAGGCGCAGTGCACATGCGTCATTGGCGACAGGCCGGTTTCAACTTTGGCAATGTCACCGGCCTTGATGCTGTGTTCTTTCATCAGTTCCGACAGTGCGTCGAGCGCACTGTGAATGCTGGTGACGCTGGCGTGCGGCTTGTAGCCGACGTTGAGCGTTTCCCATGTGGTGCCGAGCCCGTCGGTCAATCGTGAAGGATTCGGTTTGTCAGAGTAGGTCGACAGATAGCCGCCGTACGGCGCTTCCAGCGCATCGAGAATGCCGGTGAAATCACGCGACGCCAGTTGCGCGGCATAAACACCGCTCTGTGCCGCGCGGCCGCTGTGGAAGCGTTTGACCATCGCACCTTCCTGCGCTGCCATCAGGCCACCGGCTTGTGAACCCGCCATCCCGAGCGCGTGCTGGAACTGTGTCGCGTTCAGATTCAGCATGCGTGCCGCGGTCGCTGCAGCGACGAAGGTGCCCGACGTGCCCTGCGGATGAAAGCCGCGGAAAAACAGGCTCATCGTTGCCGCATTGCCGACACGGTGACCGATTTCATAACCGGCGACCATGGCGGTCAGCAGATCGCGGCCCGAGACTTTGCCTTTTGATTCGGCAAGACCCAGTGCCACCGGCGTGGCGATCGAGCCGGCGTGGACAATGGATTCCTTGTGAATGTCGTCGAGCTCGAAAGCATGGCCCGACGTGCCGTTCACCAGCGCTGCGAGCGCCGGTGAGGTCTTGCGACCGAGACCGATCAGCGTGGCTACTGCTTTGGCGCCTTCGGCATCGGCGAGTTCGGCGACCTTGCGCGTCCACGGCAGGGTTGCACCGAACAGGCAGCAACCGAGGCTGTCGAGCAGCGACAGCTTGATGCGCGCAACGGCCCCGGCGGGAATGTCCTCGTAACGCAGCGCCGCACCGAAGCGGGCGAGATCGCGCGTGGCATCGGCAAGCAGCGGCGCTTTGTTTGAGGACATGGCGTTTATCCCTGTGTGGCGGCTTTGCCCGCGGAGGTGCCCGCAAGTTTGCCGAAAACGGCGCCCGACACCAGACCGGTGCCGCTCGGGTAGTTGAAGTAGAACAGGCCGCCGACCATTTCACCGGCGCAA
>JBILYA010000023.1:0-13333 GCA_044378065.1 Burkholderiales bacterium
TCTATTTTGATGTTGCAGCGGATTTTTCGCTGCTGTCGCACGAGACCCGGGTCGAACGCATCCGCATTGCCGACAACCTGCGCCATGACACGCTGGAGCCGGTGTTTAATGCCGAAGCGCTGTCGCGCGGCGCCATTGATCATCCGCAAGGCGCTGCGCTGGCCTGGCTGTGGCAGTTCTCCGGCCATCTGCTGATTGCGCGCAAGGGCGACGGGCCCCGCGGAGAAGATCGTCCTGAATTCGTATTCCGCGTGGATGACGGCCGGGTGTCGATCAGCCGCCGCCAGCGCGGCACGCCGATCGATCAGGTGGTGGCGGAACTGATGATTCTCGCCAACAGCACCTGGGCAGGTGAATTGCATGACGCCGGGCAGTGCGCGCTGTTCCGGGTGCAAAGCGGCGGCAAGGTGCGCACCAGTACCGCAGCGGGCCCGCACGATGGTCTCGGTGTGGCGCAGTACATGTGGGCGAGTTCGCCGCTGCGTCGTTACACCGACCTGATCAACCAGCGTCAGTTGATCGCACGGGCGCAAAATGAGCCTGCGGTGTATCAGGGCAAGGACACGGCCTTGCTGGCGGCGATGCGCGATTTCGAGGTCGCCTACGACGTTTACAACGAATACCAGCGCACCATGGAGCGTTACTGGAGCCTGCGCTGGCTGGCGCAGGAGCAGCTGACCGCCGTCACCGGCACCGTGCTGATGCGCGAAAACCTGGTGCGGTTGGATGCGGTGCCGCTGGTGCAGAAGGTGCCGTCGCTGCCGGCGACAGTGACGCCGGGACAGCGGGTTGAGCTGGGCGTCGGCGCGATCGATTTGCTGGATCTGGGGCTGGAACTGGAGTTCAAGGCCGTGTTGGAGGGGGCGTAAGTTAGCGGCCGCTCACGTGTGACTTTATTCCAGATTCAGCTTTAAGCAAAACACATAATTTACTGATAATTAAAGTTTTTATTGATATTTTTACTGGCCCGTCTAGAATAGGGTAATGAGCGTCAAACCCTCAGCCAAAGTGGTCGTACTGCCGCGCCGGGCGCGGCATCCCCGTCGCGGGTCCTGGGGCAGTGCGGTCGACCGTCTCGACGCGCGGGTGGCTGAAATGGAGCGGCGCATCGCCGAATTCGACCGCCGTTATGCGCGCCTGACCGTGGGTTCGCGTTTCGGCGCGGCCGGCGCAATTTCACTGCTGGTCCATGCCTTCGTCATTTTCGGCCTGACCTTCACCGTCCCCAAGCTGCAGGAAATACAGGACAAGGCGCCGCCGCTGGCGGTGGTGCTGGTCAATGCCAAGTCACAGAACCGCCCGCAGAATGCCGACGCACTGGCGCAGCACAACCTGGATGGCGGCGGCAATACCGATGCCAAGCAGCGCGCGCAGAGTCCGCTGCCGGCGATTACCAAAGACACCGAAACCACGGAATTGCAGGTGGCGCAGAAACGCGTGGCGGAGCTGGAACGCGAAGCACGGCAGGTGCTGACCAAGGCCGGTGTCAAAAGCCAGGTGGAAAGCGCACCGGCAAAACCGGCGCCGCAGGTGGTGCCGGAGCAGGCGCCGGCGGTCGACGGTACGGATCTCGTGCAGCGCAGTCTGGCCATCGCCCGGCTGGAAGCGCAGATCAGCAAGGAATGGAACGCCTACCAGGAACGTCCACGGCGCAAGTTCATCGGCGCACGCGCCCAGGAATACCGTTTTGCCCGTTATGTCGAAGACTGGCGGCAGAAGGTCGAACGTATCGGTGAGTTGAATTATCCGCAGGCCGCGCGCGACCAGCGGATTTACGGCGCGCTGGTGGCGACGGTGTCGATCCGCTCCAACGGCACCCTGGAGCGCGTGAATATCGACCGTTCATCCGGCTTCAAGCTGCTCGATGAGGCGACGGTGCGCATTGTGACGATGGCCGCGCCCTATGCGGCGTTCCCGGAAGACATCGCCAAGGACACCGACATCATCCATATCACCCGTACCTGGACGTTCACGCGGGCGGACCAGTTCGTCAGCCAGTGAGGACTACGTGAGTGATCGTTATGCAGTTGTCGGCAACCCGGTCGGGCACAGCAAATCCCCGCTGATCCACGCCGCCTTTGCGCGGCAGACCGGTCAGGACATCGCTTATGACCGCCTGTTGGCGCCGCTGGATGCTTTTGCAGTTACGGCACAGCGGTTTTTCCATGAGGGTGGTCACGGCCTGAATGTCACGGTGCCGTTCAAGCGCGAAGCCTGGGATCTGGTGGATGAATGTGAAGGCGGTGCCTTGTCCGCCGAAGCGGTCAACACCATCAAACGCGTCGGCAATCAATTGATCGGTTACAACACCGATGGCAAGGGACTTCTGGCCGATCTCGAGCGCAACCTCGGTGCGACCATCACCGGCAAGCGGGTACTGCTGATGGGTGCCGGCGGTGCATCCTATGGCGTGCTGCAACCCTTGCTGGAACGCCAACCGGATCTGCTGATCGTTGCCAATCGCACGCTGGACAAGGCGGAGCGGCTGGTTCGTCATTTCCACAAAGACGCCTCAGCGGTTCCGCAGGGTGTCGCCGCCCGGCCTTACGATAATCTCGGCGGGCAGCCGTTTGATTTGGTCATCAACGCGACATCTGCGGGCCTTGAAGGCGCAATGCCGCTGCTGCCGGAAAACCTGTTTGCGCCGGGCGCCATCGCCTATGACATGGTTTACGGGCTTGAAACCCGGTTTCTCGCCTTCGCCCGTGCCCACGGTGTGCGCTGTGCCGACGGTCTGGGCATGCTGGTCGAGCAGGCAGCCGAATCCTTTTTCATCTGGCGCGGCCTGCGGCCGGATACGGCCCCGGTCATTGCGCAATTGCGCAGCGATCACTGACGGGCGCGACGTCACTTCATTTCCCGGGTTAAAGTCCGACGATGCTGAAAACACTGTGGCGCTGGAGCTGGCGCGCGTTTCTGCTGGTGCTGATTGCGCTGACCGCAGTCCAGTTCTGGTTTCTGGTTCATGTCTGGTACTGGGCCGGCAACAATCCGGAATCCACGGCGTTCATGCGCGCGCGGCTGGAAATCCTGCAGGACAAGAATCCCAAGGCGCAGTTGCGCCAGCAGTGGGTGCCTTATACGCGCATCTCCGGTCATCTCAAGCGCGCGATCGTCGCCGCCGAAGATGCCAAGTTTGTCAGCCATAACGGTTTTGACTGGGACGGCATCCAGAAGGCCTATGAAAAAAATCTGCGCGAGGGCGAAATCGTCGCCGGCGGATCGACCATCACCCAGCAGCTGGCGAAAAACCTGTTTTTTTCCGGCGAGCGCACCTGGTGGCGCAAGGCGCAGGAGGCGGTTGTCGCTGTGATGATCGAAACGGTGATGAGCAAGCGCCGGATTCTCGAGATTTATCTGAATGTCATCGAATGGGGCGAGGGCGTCTTTGGTGCCGAAGCGGCGGCCCGCCTTCATTACGGAACGACGGCGGCTGGTTTGTCGGCAGAGCAGGCGGCACGGCTGGCGTCGATCGTGCCCAGCCCGCGGCGTTACGGACCGGCCAGCGATACGGCCTATCTGCAGCGGCGCACGCAGACCATATTGGCGCGGATGAACGGGTCGCAGATCCCCTGATTTCCCGCTTTGCCGCGGTGCAGCGACCCTGCGTTTCCAGGGGTGTTCTGGGCAGCCGCTGCAGACGCCAGTTTTCAGTTGACCATCGCCGGGCGCCAGCATAATCTGCCGTTCGGCGCGCGCAGACGCGATCCACCGCAGCCACAAGATTGCGGGGTCGCTGCCGGGCATGGGGAGGTTCCCGGCAGCACTGCATACGCAACGCAAACGCAATACCCGCTACCAATTCCGAATCCTGTTGAGGAGAAGTCATGGCCCAGTTGAACATCAATGGTCGCACCCACAATGTTGAAGTCGAATCCGATACCCCGCTGTTGTGGGCGATCCGTGAACATGTCGGCCTGACCGGCACTAAATACGGTTGCGGCGTCGCTCAGTGCGGCGCCTGTTCGGTGCACTTGAACGGAGAGGTCGTGCGTTCATGCTCGATCCCGGTCTCTGCCATCAAGGCCGGCGACCGGATCACCACCATTGAGGGGCTGTCGAGGGACAGCTCGCATCCGGTGCAGAAAGCCTGGGCGGCCATCGACGTGCCCCAGTGCGGCTACTGCCAGTCCGGCCAGATCATGGCGGCTGCGGCACTGCTGGCGAAAAAACCCAAACCCACCGACAAAGACATCGACGAAGCGATGACCAATATCTGCCGCTGCGGCACCTATCACCGTATCCGTACCGCGGTGCATATGGCCGCAGGCAATACCAAGGTGGGAAGCGTTGACGCGACCCCTTCTGACAAAACCACCGTCTAGGATCAGAACCCATGGACATGAAAAAAACGGTTTCCAGCGAAATGCCGAAAATCTCGCGTCGCAAATTTCTGGTCGGTACGGCTGCTGCAAGCGGCGGTCTGGCACTGGGTTTCAGTCTGCCCTTCGGTATTGCCCCGGCCGCAGCGCAAAGCGGTGCTGCAGCCTCCGAGGTCAATATCTGGGTGGTGGTTCAGCCGGACGATACCTGCGTGATCCGCATTGCCCGCGCCGAGATGGGGCAGGGCACGATGACCGGTCTGGCCCAGCTGGTTGCCGAGGAACTGGAGTGCGATTGGAAAAAGGTTAAGACCGAACAGATCACTGCTGGTCAGAATCTGGCGCGTAAACGTGCCTGGGGCGACATGTCAACGGCGGGTAGCCGCGGCATACGCACTTCCCAGGACTATGTCCGCCGTGGCGGCGCTGCAGCGCGCATGATGCTGATGCAGGCGGCCGCAAATGAGTGGAATGTTCCTGTCGGCGAACTGACGGTCTCAAACGGCATGATCAGTCACGCCGGGTCGGGGCGCAAAACGTCCTACGGTAAGGTTGCCGCCGCCGCGGCCAAGCTGACCCCGCCGGATCCCAAAGCCATCAAGCTTAAGGATGCCAAAGACTGGAAAATTGCCGGCAAGCCCTTGCGCCGTCTGGATACGGCCGACAAATTGAATGGCCATAAGATTTACGGCATCGACCTGAAAATGCCAGGCATGCTGCATGCCACGGTCAAAGACTGCCCGGTGTTTGGCGGCAAACTGGCCAGTTACGATGAGTCGAAAGTGCTGGGGATGCCTGGCGTCAAACGCGTGATCAAGGTCAACGACTCCACCGTTGCTGTCGTCGCTGATACCTGGTGGAGGGCTAAAAAAGCCATTGATGCACTGCCTATCGTCTGGGATGAAGGCCCCAACGCCAAGGTCAACAGCGCATCGATTGCCGAGCACCTTAAATCCGGCCTGACCGGCAGCGATGCATTTGCCGACATCGACACCGGGGACGCGCTGAAAGCGATTGCCGCCGCGGCGAAAAAAATTGAAGCCGTTTACAGTGTTCCTTTTACTTCGCACACAACCATGGAGCCGATGAACTGTACGGTAAAGCTGTCGCCGGACAAATCGGAAATCTGGATTCCGACCCAGAACGCCGAAGCTTCGCTGGCAGCATTGTCCTCGGCTTCGGGTCAGCCGCTCGACAAGTGCGAGGTTTACAAGATGGATCTCGGTGGTGGTTTCGGCCGACGCATCGGCAACCAGGATGTGGTGCGTCAGGGTGTTGCGATCGCCAAAGCCTTCCCCGGGCAACCGGTGAAAATGGTGTGGAGCCGAGAGGAAGACCAGGCGCATGATTTCTATCGCCCGATTGCACAATGCCGGTTGTCGGCAGGCGTCGATGAAAATGGCAATCTGGCCGGTCTGCACCTGCGTGTTTCAGGACAGTCGATCAATGCCTTTGCCAATCCGGCCGCCATCAAGGATGGTAAGGATCGGCGCCAGCTGCAGGGCTTGTGGCCGCAGCCGCACGATGCGCAAATCGGCTATACCCACGCCAATTTGCGCACTGAATACGCGATGCGCAACACGCATCTGCCGGTGGGCCCGTGGCGTGGCGTCAATACCAACCAGAATGGTATTTTCCTCGAATGTTTTATGGATGAAGTGGCGCGGCTTGCGAACAAGGATCCGCTGGAATTCCGCCGCACGCTGATGAGCGAGCGTCCGAAGCATCTGGGCGTGCTCAATGCCGCGGCCGAGAAAGCGGGCTGGGGAAAACCGCTGCCGAAAGGTGTGTTCCGCGGCATCGCGCAGTTCATGGGCTACGGCAGTTACTCCGCCGCAGTGGCCGAGGTTTCGGTCAGCCCGAAAGGCGAGGTCAAGGTGCATCGCTGCGTGTTTGCACTGGATTGCGGCAATGTGGTGAACCCGGATCAGGTTGCAGCTCAGATCGAAGGTTCGGTGGCTTACGGCATGACCGCGCTGCACAGCGAAATCTCGGTGGAGACCGGCCGTATCGTTGAAACCAATTTCCACAATTTCCGGGTGATGAAAATTTCGGAAATGCCCAAGGTTGAAGTCGTGCTGGCACTGACCCATGATTTCTGGGGCGGTGTCGGTGAGCCGACGATCTGCGTGGTGGTGCCGGCGATTCTCAATGCCATCCATGCGGCGACCGGCAAGCCGGTGCGCAGCCTGCCGCTGTCCAAGCAGGGGCTGACGCTGGTCTGAGTTCCGGAAGGTGCGATCTAAAGGCTGGGGGATGTTGTTTGCTGCGATGGCGGGTTATGCCGTCGCGGCAACCCCGGCGCTGCTGCACTACCGGATCGAGGGCGATGCGATACAGACATCGCTGGCGCCGGATCCCGGAGATCCGCTGCGCGGCCGCGAGCTGATCAGCGGGCGCGATGCCAACTGTCTGCTGTGTCATGCGGTGGCCGAAACCGGTGTGCGTTTCATGGGCGACATCGCGCCGCCGCTGTCCGGAATCGGTGCGCGCCTGTCCGAAGGCCAGCTGCGGCTGCGCATCGTCGACTCCTCGCGGTTGAACCCCGAGACGGTGATGCCGTCCTACTACAAGGTTGACGGACTGGTGCGCGTGGCACCGGCCTGGCGCGGCAAGCCGGTACTGACGGCCCAGCAGATCGAAGATGTCGTTGCCTATCTGAAAACCCTGAAATAATCCGAGCATGTCTGCTGACCGACGCCGATTCCTGGTTTCCTGCACCGCACTGGCTCTCGTGCCGGCGCTGGCCCGCGCGCAGCAGAATCCGCAGCGTGAATCCCTGCTGCGCGAGGTGACCCGTGGCGCACCGCTGCGCACCGGCCGTGTCGTGGTGGATACGCCGACGCTGGCCGACAACGGGCACTCGGTGCCCTTGCGCATCGCCGTCGAGAGTCCGATGACCGCTGCCGATCATGTGCGGCGGATCACCATACTGGCCGAACGCAATCCGCGGCCGGTGGTCGCTAGCTACGCGCTGGGGCCGCATTCCGGCCGCGCCGAAATCGTCACACGCATCCGCGTTGCCGACATTCAGGATGTCATCGCCGTCGCCGAACTTTCCGACGGCAGCTTCTGGATGGGCAGCGCGCACGTCATCGTCACCGAACTCGCCTGTCTGGAAGGCTGATGAGCATGCTTGCCCGTGTCCAGGTTCCTGCCCAGGCGCGCCGCGGTGATGTCTTCCCGATCCGCATCGCCATCCAGCATCCGATGGAAACCGGCTACCGTCCGGACAACTTCGGGCGGCGGATTGCGAAAAACGTGATCAATACGCTGACCTGCCGTTACAACGGCGTCGAAGTGTTTCGTGCCGAGATGGGTTCGGGCGTATCCGCCAATCCGCAACTGCAGTTTTACCTCCGTGCTGAAAACAGTGGCGAACTGGTGTTTGACTGGGTCGATGATTCGGGCCAGCGCGGCAGCGAACGCGCACCGATTACCGTCACCGCTTGAGTCGTGTACAGATTACTGCCATGGATTTGCAGCGTTTTGCTGACGCTCAGCGCTGTCGCGGCTGAGGCGCCGCGGCCGCAGTCCAAATCCGGAATCGAATATGCCGGCAGCGATGTGCGTGCCTTGCAGGCGGATGATTTCGGCAATCCCGGCATGTTGTGGGTCGCGCGCGGCGAGAAGTTGTGGAATGCGCCGGCCGGTCGCAGCGAAAAATCCTGCTCCAGTTGCCATCGCGATGCGCCAGCAACGATGAAGGGTGTCGCCACGCGCTATCCGCGCAGGGATGCCGGCGGCGGGGAACTGCTCAATCTGGAGGGGCGCATCAATCAGTGTCGCGTACAGCAGCAAGGTGCGGATACCTTGCGTTACGAATCCGAAGAGTTGCTGTCACTGACCGCTTACGTCGCCCACCAGTCCCGCGGCATGCCGGTCAATGTCCAGATCAATGAAGCGAACCGTGTGAACTTCGAGCGGGGCCGCGATATTTATTACCGCCGCCAGGGCCAGATGAATCTGGCCTGCACCCATTGCCACGAACAAAATGCCGGTCGCAAACTGCTGGCTGACACCATCAGCGAAGGGCACGGCAATGCCTTTCCGGTTTACCGGCTCGAGTGGCAGTCGGCGGGTTCCTTGCATCGCCGGCTGCGCGCCTGCTACTTCGGTGTGCGCGCCGAGCAGCCGGCAGCCGGCTCGGCGGAACTGGTGGATCTGGAGTTGTATCTGGCGTCGCGGGCGCGTGGCCTGCGGGTCGAAACGCCGGGGGTCAGGCGCTAGAAATTAATCAATAAAAACAAATACTTGATTAAACCCGGCGCCTTACCCGCCGGTCATCAGCGCAGCGAGGCGTTGATTTTTTCCAGCGCCGGCGTGCCCGGGCAGAGGTCCTTGGCGCCGAGCTGGTTCAGCGGCGTATCCACGGTGTTGATGTGCTCGTGCAGGTCTTCCGAATCCGGATCGATGTAGAGCAGTCCGGTAATGACTTCGCCTTGCGCGGCGTGTTCCTGCAGGTAGTTCATCACCTTGACGCGATCGGTGGCGTCGTAATCGTTGGCGATTTTCTTCAGGCGCAGCGCCGATCCGTCATGCTGATGAACCGTGACGGTTTCACCCGGTGCGTAGTCGGCAGTGATTTCCTGATGATCTTCAATGAAGTCGAGGCGGTTCACCGCTTCATTGTGCTGGCGCACGTATTCGTAGGACTTGGTCGAACCGGCATGGTTGTTGAAGGCGATGCAGGGGGAGACCACGTCGATGAAGGCCGCGCCCTTGTGTTCGATCGCGCCCTTGATCAGCGGCACCAGCTGGTTCTTGTCGCCGGAGAAGCTGCGTGCGACATAGGTTGCGCCGAGCAGCAGCGCCATGCCGATCATGTCCAGCGGCTCATCGGAGTTGACGACACCACGCTTGGATTTCGAGCCTTTGTCGGCGGTGGCCGAGAACTGACCCTTGGTCAGACCGTAAACGCCGTTGTTTTCGACGATATAGACCATGTTCACACCGCGGCGCATGCAGTGGGCGAACTGGCCGAGGCCGATCGAGGCCGAGTCGCCGTCGCCTGACACGCCCAGATACAGCAGATCGCGGTTGGCGAGGTTGGCGCCGGTCAGCACCGATGGCATGCGGCCGTGCACGCTGTTGAAGCCGTGCGAGTTGCCGAGGAAGTAATCCGGGGTTTTTGACGAGCAGCCGATGCCCGAAAGCTTGGCGACGCGGTGCGGCTGGATGTCGAGTTCCCAGCAGGCCTGGATGATCGAGGCCGAGATCGAGTCGTGGCCGCAGCCGGCGCACAGCGTCGAAATCTTGCCTTCATAGTCGCGGCGCGTGTAACCCGCCTGGTTTTTCGACAGCGAAGGGTGGTGGAGTTTCGGTTTGGCGAGATAGGTCATGTTTCTGCTCTTTCGCTCAGGACGCTTTTTTCAGCGGCACGACGCTGTGTGCGCTGATGTGTTTGGTGATCTGGTCGACGATGAAGCGCGCGGTGATCGGCGTGCCGTCGTAGTGCAGCAATGAAATCAGCTGCGCGGGATTGATCTTCGAATCGGTGACCAGAAGGGTTTTCAGCTGGGCGTCGCGATTCTGCTCGATGACGAAGGTGCCCGAGTGTGCGGCGACAAAATCCTTGACCGAGTCGGCGAAGGGGAAGCCGCGCACGCGCAGTGCATTGATGTGAATGCCGTTTTCAGCGAGGACATCCAGCGCTTCCTGCATCGCCGGGCTGGTCGAGCCGTAATAGATCGCGCCGAAGCTCGCCGGTTTGGCGGCCTGGTGCAGCACGGGCTGGGGCAGCAGCGCTTTCGCAGTTTCGAACTTGCGCATCAGGCGCTGCATGTTGTCGACGTAGTCGGCGCCCGCTTCGGAGTAGATCGCGTAGCGGTTTTTGGTGGTGCCGCGGGTGAAGTAGCCGCCCTTGGTCGGGTGGGTGCCCGGCAACGTGCGGTAGGGAATGCCGTCACCGTCGACGTCGAGGTAGCGGCCGAATTCGGCGCCGGCCTCGAGTTTTTCGTAGGTCATCAGCTTGCCGCGGTCATATTCCTTGTTGTCGTCCCATTTGAAGGGGCGGCACAGCCGCGTGTTCATGCCGATGTCGAGGTCGGTCATCACGAATACCGGTGTCTGCAGGCGTTCGGCGATGTCGAAGGACTGCGCGGTCATTTCGAAACACTCGGTCGGATCTTCCGGGAACAGCAGCGGGTGTTTGGTGTCGCCGTGCGAGGCGTAGGCACAGGCCAGCACGTCCGACTGTTGGGTGCGGGTCGGCATGCCGGTGGACGGTCCGCCACGCTGCACATCGACCAGCACCACGGGGATTTCCGCGAAATAGGCGAGGCCGATGAATTCGGTCATCAGCGAGATGCCGGGGCCCGAGGTCGCGGTGAAGGACCGTGCGCCGTTCCAGCCGGCGCCGATGGCGATGCCGATGGAAGCCAGTTCGTCTTCACCCTGGATGATCGCGTATTTGTTCTTGCCGGTTTCCGCATCGCCGCGCAGCTTGTTGCAGTAGCCCATAAAGGCTTCAGCGACGGAGGACGACGGGGTGATCGGATACCAGGCGCAGACCGAAGCGCCGCCATACACGGCGCCCAGCGCCACGGCGCTGTTGCCGTCGCTGAAAATGCGCTCGCCGACATTGTTGGCCTGTTTCAGGCGCAGGCCCAGCGGGCAGGGCAGATTTTTCAGCGCGTAGTCACGGCCGAGGTGCAGCGCCTTGACGTTGGACTGCAGCAGGGCTTCCTTGCCCTTGTACTGCTCGGAGAACAGCTGTTCGATGACCTTGGGGTCGATTTCGAGCAGCGCCGACAGCGCGCCGACGTAAATGATGTTCTTGAACAGCTGGCGCTGGCGCGGATCGGTGTAGGTCGCGTTGCAGATTTCAGTCAGCGGCATGCCGATCAGCGTGATGTCCTTGCGGAACTTGCTCTCGGGCAGCGGCTTGGAGTTGTCATAGAACAGATAGCCGCCCGGCTCGATTTCCTTGACGTCGTTGTCCCAGGTCTGCGGATTCATTGCGACCATCAGGTCAACACCGCCGCGACGGCCCAGATAACCTTTTTCCGTCACGCGTACTTCATACCAGGTCGGCAAACCCTGGATGTTCGACGGGAAAATGTTACGCGGGCTGACCGGCACGCCCATACGCAGGATGGATCGCGCGAACAGTTCGTTGGCCGAGGCGGAGCCGGAGCCGTTGACGTTGGCGAACTTGACGACAAAATCGTTGATGGCGCTGATTTGATTCATGACGGGTCCGTGATCAGGCGGCTTTGCGTTGGGGTTTGCGGCATCCGGGGCCGGCGTGGGTCATCTGCACGAGGTATTTCTGCATGTCCCAGGCGCCGGTCGGGCAGCGCTCGGCGCAGAGGCCGCAGTGCAGGCAGACATCCTCGTCCTTGGCCATGATGCGGCCGGTCATGCGCAGCGGTTCTGACGCATAGAGTCCCTGGTCGGCATGCAGCGCGGGTGCGGTCAGGCGCTGGCGCACATCGGCTTCCTCGCCGTCCGGCGTGAAGGTGATGCAGTCCATCGGGCAGATATCGACGCAGGCGTCACACTCGATGCACAGCTTGGGCGCAAAAACCGTCTGCACATCGCAGTTCAGGCAGCGCTGGGCTTCGGCAAAGCCGGACTTCGGATCGAAACCGAGTTCGACCTCGACTTTGATGTTCTTCAGCGTCAGCTTCTGGTCCTGCCAGGGCACCTTGTGGCGCAGCGCGGCGGACACGTCGTTGTCGTAGCTCCACTCGTGGATGCCCATTTTCTGCGACATCACCACGACTGCCGGCAGCGGGCGGTCTTTCAGTTCTTCACCGGAGAGCATCTTGTCGATCGACACTGCCGCTTCGTGGCCGTGCGCGACCGCCCAGATGATGTTCTTCGGGCCGAAGGCGGAGTCGCCGCCGAAAAACACTTTCGGGTTGGTCGACTGGAAGGTCACCTTGTCGACGACCGGCATGTTCCACTTGTCGAATTCAAGACCGGCATCGCGCTCGATCCAGGGGAAGGCGTTTTCCTGGCCGATCGCAACCAGCACGTCATCGCATTCAACAAACTGGTCGGGTTCGCCCGTCGGCACCAGATTGCGGCGGCCCTTGGCGTCGTATTCCGCCTTGACCTTCTCGAAGGTCATGCCGGTGAGCTTGCCGTCCTTGACGGTGCAGGACTTCGGCACCATGAAGTTGAGGATGGGAATGCCTTCTTCGATGGCATCTTCCTTTTCCCAGGGGCTGGCTTTCATTTCTTCGTAGCCCGAGCGCACGATGACTTTGACGTCTTCGCCGCCGAGGCGTTTCGCCGAACGGCAGCAGTCCATCGCGGTGTTGCCGCCGCCGAGCACGATCACTTTCTTGCCGATCTTGTCGATGTGACCGAAGGACACGCTGGCCAGCCAGTCGATGCCGAGGTGCACGTTTTTCGCCGCTTCGGCACGGCCGGGGACGTCGAGGTCGCGGCCGCGCGGGGCGCCGGTGCCGACGAATACCGCGTCGTAACCTTCAGCAATGATTTTTTTCAGGCTGTCGACGCGCTGACCGGTGCGCATCGTGATGTTGCCGATACCGGTGATGTAACCGACTTCCTCGTCGATGACGGCTTCCGGCAGACGGAAACGCGGCACCTGCGAGCGCATGAAACCGCCCGCCTTGGGGTCGGCTTCAAACACGGTGATGTCATAACCCAGCGGTGCGAGGTCGCGGGCGACGGTCAGTGAGGCGGGGCCGCCGCCGATGCAGGCGATGCGTTTGCCGTTTTTCTGTTTCGGCGCTTTCGGCATGCGTGCCGCGACGTCGTCCTTGTTGTCGGCGGCAACGCGCTTGAGGCGGCAGATGGCAACGGGCTCAGGCTTCGGGCCGTCTTCGTGCGACGTAGGTTTGCGCATCTCGACGTTGCCTTCCTCGACGCGGCCGCGGCGGCACGCCGGTTCGCAGGGGCGGTCGCAGGTGCGGCCGAGAATGCCGGGGAACACATTGGATTTCCAGTTGACCATGTAGGCATCGTCGTAACGGCCTGCAGCGATCAAGCGGATGTATTCGGGGACGGGAGTGTGGGCCGGGCAGGCCCAC
>JBILYA010000299.1:0-3454 GCA_044378065.1 Burkholderiales bacterium
CACAGGTTCAGTGCTTTTACCGGCACCTGAAACTGCGAGCCGTCCTTGAACTGGATCTGCAGGCCGTTAGTTTTCATGGCCCGCACATGCGAGGGCCACTGATCGATCAAAGTGACATCATGCCCGGCTCGCGTCAGGTCGGCGCCGATGCTGCTGCCGATGGCGCCGCTGCCGACAACGGCGATCTTGCGGTTTTTATCCTGGATTTTTTTGACGGCCATGGCGGTCCGCTTTCCTTGTTGTTTTTATTGATGGATGTTCAGGCGCGTTGTGCCGCCAGTGCCAGCAGCTCGCGCACCGAATGGTTTTCGATGTCGAGCGCGACTTTGGCGATGGCATCCACCGGCAGCTGCGGATTGATGCCGCGGAATTTCTCGGTAACGCCTTTGGCATCCACCGGATTGTCGATTGACCCCGTCGGATTGAGGATGTCGGTGCGCACCCACTGGCCGTCTTTTTCGGCGGCGACCCAGCCGGCGAAATGTTTCGGATACAGGGCGTCAAGTTTGGGATCGTGTTCGCAATCCAGGTGAGCAGCGAGTTTGATCAGCGCCGGATCCTTCATGCGTTCTTCGGTGAACTGCGGCGGCAGGACCTTGCCGTCCACCAGTGCCGCGGCAATCACGTAACGCAGACTCATCTGCGCGTTCAGCGCGCTGCCCGGTGCATAGGTGAAGCCGCACTGCACATCGACCACGTTGGACAGGCCGACCTTGACCTTGCGGTTCAGATCCCAGGGGGCGCCGATCTTGTTGCGCACCGCCAGCGCCGCATCAATATAGGCATGGGTGCTGCCGCAGCAGGAGTAGGGCTTGATCGAATTGGTGTCGGTATGCCACACGCGGCCGAGGTCGCGTGTCAGCAGCGCAGCGTCGGAATCGTCGGAATGCGCTTTCAGCACGCCGCCGTCGCCGTATTCATAAATCTGTGTCGGTCCTGTGAAGCCCATCGCGGCGAGTTCCGCGGCCAAGACGCCGGAATGCGCGGCCTTGCTGGCATGGAGCCGCTTGCTCATCGTGCCGTCGGCATTAAAGGCCCAGGTGCCGGCGCCCTGGGTCCCGGCGAGGCCCAGAGCCCATGACGTTTGCTCCGGATTCAGTTTCAGCAGAGAGGCGCAGGCGGCGGCAGCGGCGAAGGGGCCGTAGATGCCGGTGATGTGCCAGCCGCGCAGGCGCGTCGCTGACGGATTCGAGGCGAGACTGGAACGGATCATGGTTTCGTAACCCGCCGCGATCGCTGTGACCAGCGCTTTGCCGTCGGCATTGAGTTTTTCCGCCATCGCGATGGCGGCGGGAACGGCGACCGCGCCCGCATGCAATTTGGCGTTGTGATAATCGTCGAGTTCGAAAGCATGAGAAGCAACGCCGTTGACCAGCGCGGCATCAGCGACGCGCATCGTCGCGTTTTTTTCGCCCCATACAGTGGCATCGCCCTTGCCGCTGCTGCCGCTGCGCGCCCACTTCAGCATCATGTCGGCCCAGGGCGTGCACCAGCCGTAAACGCCGCAGCCCAGCGTATCGAGGATCGCAATGCGCACGACTTCGCGGGTGCGTTGCGGGATATCTTCGTATTTGAGGCTGCTGATCCAGTCCGCGAGTTCGCGGGTGGGTGCGCCGATGGCGCGACGGTCGTTATTCATTGCTGACTCCTCCTTGTTCTGGTGCGCAGTTTACCCCACCGCGGCGTTTTGCAAACGCTTGCGGTAATGCCGAGTCCATATATCGAAAAAAATGCCGTGCACGCTTTCTTGACACTTTTTTATGGCCAGCCGCATACTTCCGTCGCTGGTGAATTCTGCGGTTAAGGCAAAGATTACGCGGTGATTTTCCGGTCCAACAGATCAACTTGAAGTGATCAGGAGTCCATTAAATGGAATATGATGTGATCATTGTCGGCGGCGGTAATGCGGCTTGCGCAGCAGCTGTATCGGCACGAGAAAACGGCGCCAAAAAGGTGTTGTTGCTGGAAAAGGCGCCCAAAGGCCAACGCGGCGGCAACACCCATTTCAGCGGTGCCATTTTTCGCTTTGTATTCAATCATGTGGATGAGCTCGATCGCTTCGTGCCGAATGCCGAAGAGGAATATCCGGGCTTCCGCGCCGGTGTGCCGACCTATCCGCATGAGGCATTTACCGATGACCTGATGCGCGTCACCGACAACAAGTCCGATCCTGAACTGTCGAAGCTGCTGATCGACGAGTCCTATGACACCACCTGCTGGATGCAGGATGTCGGCAAACACCACTTCGAACTGGCCAAGTCGGTGATGGGCATCAAGGTTGGCGACAAGATCAAGTGGCCCAAGGGTGCGATCGTGCGCACCGTGCACGAAGGTGTCGGCCTGTCTCAGCAGTGGTTCAAGACCTGCGAAGACATGGGTGTTGAAATCCGTTACGAAGCCCATGTACTCGACCTGTCGATGGACGGGCAGGGTGCAGTGCGCGGCGTCAAAGTGCGCGGCCACAAAGGTCTCGAAACCATCAAGGCGCGGGCGGTGATTCTGGGCAGCGGCGGTTTCGAAACCAACCCGGCCTGGCGCACTCACTTCCTCGGTCAGGAATGGGGTCACGCCAAAGTGCGCGGTTCCAACTTCAACTACGGCGACGGCCTGCGCATGGCCATCGACGCCGGTGCAATGCCCTGGGGTCATTGGGGCGGCTGCCACGCCACTCCGATCGTCGCCAGTGCGCCCGACTACGGCCGCAAGGACCTCACCGACAAGACCAACCGGCTGTCTTATCCGTACGGCGTGATGATCAACGTCGAAGGCAAGCGCTGGATCGACGAAGGCGTTGATTTCCAGGCCTTCACCTACGCTAAATACGGCGGCCTGATCCTCAAGCAGCCGAAGAGCCTCGTCTACCAGATCTTTGATGCCAAATCGATGCATCTGCTGGAGCCGCGTTACTCGACCAGCGAGCCGTTCAAGTCGGACACGCTGGAAGGACTGGTCAAGCAGCTCAACGTTGACCACGAGCAGGCGATGAAATCGCTGAAGGAATACAACGACAACTGTGGCCACGGCGGCCCTTTCAATGCTGCAGTGCTCGATGGTCTGCACACTGAAGGCATTGATCCGCCGAAAACCAACTGGGCGCAGAAGCTCGACACGCCGCCCTATGTGTCATGGCCGGTTACCGGCGGTATTACCTTCACCTTCGGCGGCCTGAAGATCGACAAGCAGGCGCGGGTCATCTCCACCGGCTGGAAACCCATCCCGGGTCTCTACACCTGCGGCGAGATGGTCGGCGGTCTGTTCCACTATAACTACCCGCTGGGCACCGGCCTGATGTCGGGTGTCGTGTTCGGCCGCATTGCCGGCCGTGAAGCGGCGAAGGAAGCTGCGGGCGGCAAAGCCAAAGGAAAATCGGCGACTAAAAGCGCAGTGAAAAAAGTGGCGCCGAAAAAAGCCGCGGCTAAAAAGCCTGCTGCGAAAAAAGCGCCGGCGAAAAAAG
>JBILYA010000300.1:0-3450 GCA_044378065.1 Burkholderiales bacterium
CGTGCTGCGCGTCAACCAGGCGATGTCCGATCTTGAGGCTGCCCGCGCCACGGTGCTGACCCAGCGCGCCAATGTGGCGGCGCTGCAGGCCGAAGTGTCCCGCACCCAGGTCGCAATGAACGAAGCCGAGCGCGATCTCAAACGCAACCAGATGCTGGTCGAAAAGGGTTTTGTATCGCAGGCAGCATTGGAAAAAACCCAGTCGGCGCTGGCCATTGCCGCCGAGCAGGTAAAGACCGCGCAGGCCCAGCGTGCTGTCGGTGATGCGCAGATCCGCAACGGCGAAGCGCTGGTCAAACAGCGCGAATCGCAACTGGCGCAGGCCAAGGTCGATCTGGAGCGCACCACCATCCGCGCGCCGGTGGACGGCATCGTTATTTCGCGCAGCGTTGATGCCGGTCAGACAGTTGCTGCCAGCCTGCAGGCGCCGGTGCTGTTCCTGATCGCCCGCAACCTCACCGACATGCAGGTCGAGGCGTCCATCGATGAGTCGGAAATCGGCCGCATTACCATCGGGCAGGAGGCGACGTTCACCGTCGATTCATTCCCGGGGCGCACCTTCCGCGGCAAGATCACCCAGGTGCGCAAGGCCGCGCTGGTGGTGCAGAACGTAGTGACTTATGTGGCGATCATTTCCGCGCCCAATCCCGATCTGACGTTGTTGCCGGGCATGACCACCAATGTGCGCATTACCGTCGCCAACCGCGATCAGGTGCTGCGCGTGCCCAATGCCGCATTGCGTTTCCGTCCGCCGGGTGCGCCGCTGCCGGCGAAAGGCGACAAGGATGCCCAGAAGACCGATAGCGCAGCGGCACCGGGCGGCGGTGGACAGGGCCAGGCCATGCGCGAGCGATTGACCAAGGAGCTCGGGCTCGGCGCCGAGCAACAGGCAAAACTGGAGGCGATCCAGAAAGCGACTGCAGAAAAAATTGCAGCCATCAGCGTGGATGATCCGGCGCAGCGCAAAAAAGAGGTTGGCCGTTTGCGTGCGCAGTCCCGCACCGAAATCGCGGCGATTCTCAACGAAGAGCAGTTGAAACGTTACGAAGCCATGGCAGCCGAGCAGCGCGGCGTGGCCACGACACGCGGAACGGTGTGGGTGGCGGAGGGATCGCAGGCGCCTAAATCCATCGCTGTACGTCTTGGCATCAGCGACGGCACATTGACCGAGTTGCTTGGCGGCGAATTGAAGGAGGGTGATGCGGTGATCATCGGCACGGGTGCAGCGCGTCCTGAAACCAAGGCGGCGGCACCGCGGTTTGGCTTCTAAAATAACAATAAAAACAGATAGTTATTAACGCGATGGATTGCTGAGCCACAGGCGCCGCACGATGTCGACCCCGCTGATCACCACCCGCGAACTCGCCAAGTCCTATGCACTGGGCGGTTTTACGGTACACGCCCTGCGCGGCGTGTCTGTGGATATTGCTGCAGGTGAATTTGTTGCAGTGATGGGGCCGTCGGGCTCGGGCAAATCGACATTCATGAACCTGCTGGGTTGCCTGGATACACCGTCCAGCGGCGAATATCTGCTTGCCGGCGACCGGGTATCGGGTCTCGACAGTGATGCGCTGGCGGCGATCCGCAACCGGCGTATCGGATTCGTATTCCAGAGTTTCAATCTGCTGCCGCGTACTTCCGCGCTGGAAAACATTGCACTGCCGCTGCTGTATTGCGGCGTCAGCGGCGAAGAGCGCGATCGCCGTGCGGCGGCGCGTCTGGCCGAGGTCGGTCTTGCCGAGCGCGGTCATCACCATCCGGCGCAGCTGTCGGGAGGCCAGCAGCAGCGTGTGGCGATTGCGCGGGCGCTGGTCAACGATCCGGTACTGATCCTTGCTGACGAGCCGACGGGGGCGCTGGATACGCTGACCAGTTGCGAAGTGATGGCGCTGCTGCAGCAGTTGAACGCACAGGGCATGACGGTGGTGCTGGTGACCCACGAACACGACATCGCCGAGTTCGCCAAGCGTGTGATCACCTTCCGTGACGGCCGTGTCATCGAGGATCGCGTGGTTGAAAAACCGCAGGATGCCGTGGCACTGGCCGCGCAACTGCGCGAGGGGCGGGCGTCAGATGAAACGCAGGGCGGCGAGGTGCCGGCTTGAACGTTATCGCCAGCATGCGCATCGCGCTGCGCGCACTGCGCATCAACAAACTGCGCAGCGCGCTGACCATGCTCGGCATCATCATTGGTGTTGCCGCAGTGATCACCATGATCGCCGTCGGATCCGGCGCGCAGTCGCAGATCGAAAGCCAGATCAAGGGCCTGGGCACCAACCTGATCATTCTGATGCCCGGCTCCAGTACCAGCGGCGGGGTGCGCATGGGCGCGGGCTCACGCAATACGCTGACTGAAGAAGATGGTTATGCGATCCAGCGCGATGTGCCCTCCGTGCAGGCTTCCGCACCGACGCTGCGCGGCACCGGGCAGGTGGTGGGCGGATCGGGTAACTGGTCGACCGTGTTCTATGGGGTGACCCCGGAGTATTTCGAGGCGCGCAACTGGGTGGTTGCGCAGGGCAAGGGTTTTGAGGCCGCCGACATTTCCGGTTCGGCCAAGGTGGCTTTGCTCGGGGATACCGTCGCACGCAACCTCTTCGGCGACACCGATCCGGTCGGTCAGATTGTGCGCATCCGCAAGGTGCCGTTCACGGTCATCGGCACGCTGGAGAAAAAAGGCCAGAGCCTGATGGGTCAGGATCAGGATGACGTGATCCTGATGCCGATCTCGACAGCGCGTAATCGTGTACTGGGCCAGGGTGCCGGCCGCCTGCGCACCGTGGGTTCGGTATCGATCAAGGTGCGCGACGGCGAAAGCATGGCAGAAGCGGAAGCGCAGATCCGCGATCTACTGCGCCAGCGCCATCGTATCCAGTCCGGGCAGGAAGATGACTTCACGCTGCGCAATCTGTCGGAAGTGCTCAGTGCGCGCGAAGAATCCAGCAAGATCATGGGCCTGCTGCTCGCTGCCGTCGCCTCGGTGTCGCTGCTGGTCGGCGGCATCGGCATCATGAACATCATGCTGGTGTCGGTGACCGAACGCACACGTGAAATCGGTCTGCGCATGGCAGTCGGCGCGCGCGGCCGCGACATCCTGACGCAGTTTCTGGTGGAGGCGATTACGCTGGCCTTGATCGGCGGTCTGCTCGGCATCGCGCTGGGCGTCGGTGGCTCGTTGGCGATCGGCCGGTTTGTCGGCTGGCCGATTCAGCTCGGCATTGAACCGGTTGCGCTGGCTGTGGGTTTCTCCGCCGCGATCGGCATCTTTTTCGGATTTTATCCGGCGCGCAAAGCATCACGGTTACTGCCGATCGAAGCACTGCGCTACGAATAGGACGCAGCTGTATACGGCCATTCGCGTAGAATGGCGGCTCCATGGATGCAGCACTCGCGCTCAAAGCCTTCATACTCGGCGTCGTTGAAGGCCTCACCGAATTTCTTCCGGTTTCC
>JBILYA010000301.1:0-3449 GCA_044378065.1 Burkholderiales bacterium
TGAGGTCGGCGATGCTCTTGATTGGCGATCCGGCGGGAACGACGATCTGCGCTTCGGCAATCTGTGAAGCCAGTACGATTTTGATCGGAACGCCGTCGGCAGCGATGGTCATCGAGGCAGTCGACGGTGCGCCGAAGGCGAGGTCTATGGTCTGCGGCACGATGGCGCGGGTGGGGCCGTTGACCTCGGCGAATTTCACCCATTCGACCTCGAGGCCTTCTTTCTCGGCAATTTTCATCTGCTCCATCACGGCGCCGAAGCCGAGGCTGAAGCCGCTGGTCCAGTAACCGACCTTGATTTTCTGGGCCTGTGCGGGCGCGGCGGCGAGCAGCAGGGCGAGGGCAAAGGCCTTGAACAGTTGCGTCGGTTTCATCGGGACCCCTTTAAAAAATAATAATTAAATCAATGATTTAAGTTGGTGTGCCAGTTGTGCGGTGGCGGCTTCGGTGGCGTCGCGCGGCCGCGCCAGCGCAATCGGCGCCTGGTCGCGGATACGCCCGGGCCGCGGCGCCATCACCACGACCGTATCGGCGAGGACGACGGCTTCTTCAACGTCATGGGTGACGAACACAATGGTCATGTGTTTCAGCTGCTGGATGCGCAGCAACTCCTCGTGCATTTGTGCACGTGTCATTGCATCCAGGCGGGAGAACGGTTCATCCATCAGCAGGATGCAGGGTTCCAGCACCAGACTGCGGGCAAGGGCGACACGGCTGCGCATGCCGCCGGAGAGTTGATAGGGAAAGGCATCGGCAAACGCTTCGAGTCCGACCAGCCGTAGCGCTTCACGGGCGCGGGCCTGGCGTTCGGAGTGCAGCATCGATCCGGCTTCGAGCGCGAATTCGACGTTATGCAGAGCGGTGCGCCAGGGCAGCAGGCGGTCTTCCTGAAACATGTAGCTGACACTGCGCCAGTCATTGAACTGGCGCGAGGGGGTGCCGTTGATCAGTACTTCGCCCTGTTCCGGTGTGACCAGTCCGGAGATGATGTTGAGCAGCGTCGATTTACCGCAGCCGGAGGCGCCAAGGATTGCGACAATGGAACGCGCCGGTATCGTCAGGTTGATGTCGGCCAGCACCTGCAACGATGAGCCATCAGTCGACTTGAACCACTTGCTGACGCCGCGTACCGCGATGGCGCCGGTATCTGTCGGAACTGCGTGGGCTGCAACGGCCGTGTTCATGTCACGGGCCTTTGACCGGCGGTTTGGCGGCAAAAGCGGAGTTACGCAGGCACATGCGGCCGCGCGGATCCTGCCACAGGGTGCCGTCCTCGTGCAGCTTGCCGAGCGTGCGCGCGACGGTCTGGAAATCGTAGTCGGCGAACTGTTCGGCGAGCTCGGAATAATATTTCGGCGTTTTTTCGATGACGGCGACGATTTTTGCCGCGAGTTCAGTCACGGCAGAATCACCGGATGCCGCCTGCTGCACGGTATCGGCCTTGCCGGCGTAGTAATCATTGATTTTTGCGCGGTCGGTATAGGCGTAGGCAATGCGTTCAAAACGCTCGCGCGGAATGCCTTCGGAGATCGTCGCGTCGATACCGACCTTGGCACCCGTGGGTACCACGCCCGGCGGCATGACCGCGAGGCTGGGGTCCAGCGGCTTTGCGCGGCTGCCGGGGATGATCATGATGTCCTTGTCGCCCTGCACACGGGTGGCGATCGCCCATTCGACGTCCATCGCATTAAACACGTCGATATCATCATCAACCACGACCACGTGTTTCAGATCCATTACCGACAGCGCGGCGAGAAGGGCGTTTTTGCCTTCCCCGGCCTGCTTCTTGATCGAAATCACCGCGTGCCACATGCCGCAGCCGCCGAGCGTGACATTAATGTCCTTGATCTGCACCCCGGCGGTTTTGAGCGCGCGGCGGATCTGGGTGTAACGCGTCGGCGCCATCAGCCAGGTGTTTTCCCAGGGCATGTGCAGCGCGTAATAGATTGCATCCTTGCGCATGGTGATGGCGTTGATGCGCACCACGGGATTCCAGTGCAGCCCGCCCATCAGTCGCGTGAATTCACCGAAGCGACCCTCGGGCTGGGTCCAGCCGGTCGGCAGGATTTCGCCTTCAAGAACGATTTCAGAGTCGGCGATGCAGGGCAGGTCGATGGTTTCGCACTGTGCGAGTTCGATGGCTGAGCCGCGGATGCCGCCGGCGATGCCCATTTCATCAGTGCCCAGCGGCGCACGGAAACCGGAGCCGAGATTTTCAAAGGGATGGTTGCCGATGGAGATGGAGATCGGCAGCGGTTTGCCAGCTTCAAAGGCGCGTTGTGCAAACAGCCGCATGTTGTTGGGCGTGACGATGTCGATGCCGGTCAGATTCTTTTCCTTGACCATGAAGCGGTAGATGCCGGAGTTCAGACCGAATTCCGGGTCACGCGCGATGGTGATGCCGGCGGTGATCATCGGACCGCCGTCATAAATCGAGAACATGGGGATCGGCAGGCTGAACAGATCGACATCCTTGCCGGTCATGATCACCTGTTTGGCGGCGCAGGATTCGACATAGCGCGGCGGGATCGGTTTTTCGATACCGCGCTCCAGCCGGAATTCGATTTCCGGATAGGTCTCGCAACCCATCGACATGATGGCGCGTTTCTGCGAGCGGATGATTCCCGATACCACCGGCATCTTGTAGCCGATGACGTTATGGAACAGCAGCGCCTTATCGGCCTGGTCGACCAGCGTGGCAATGTGACGGCTGTCCACCGGCTGTTTGATGTCGACGAGTTCTTTTTCGGTACGCAGGCGATCCAGAAAACCGCGGAAGGTTTCGTTGGCATGAGGCAGTGGTTTCGTCGCTTCTTTCATTATTTTTTCTTTTCCTTGAGATCGGCGGGGCCGGTGACGCCTGCCCAGCGCGGAATGCTGTTGTGTTCAACGTCAAACAGATCGAGTACGCGGCCGACGGAATGGTTGACCAGGTCATCGACCGTCTTGCCGCCGCTGTAAAAAGCCGGTACCGGCGGGAAAATCACGCCGCCCATCAGCGTCACCATTTCCATGTTGCGGATGTGCGCGAGGTTCAGCGGCGTTTCGCGGGTGATCAGCACCAGGCGTCGCCGTTCTTTCAGGATGACGTCGGCGGCGCGGGTGATCAGGTTATCTGCGAAGGCATGTGCAACGCCGGCGAGGGTTTTCATCGAGCAGGGCGCAATGACCATGCCGGCGGTGATGAAAGAGCCGCTGGCGATGGTGGCGCCGATGTCACGCACGTTGTGAGTCACGTCGGCCAGCTTGTGCAGCGCTTTGCGGTCCATGCCGTATTCCTGGAAGGCGTTGAGCACGCCCGCTTCGGAAACAACGAGATGGGTTTCCCAGCCGCCGATTTCACGCAGGCGTTCAAGGATGCGGATGCCATAGACCGAGCCCGATGCGCCGGTCATAGCGACGATGAGGCGGCGTGGCTGCGTGTCGCTGCGTGGGGTACTCATTGGTTTT
>JBILYA010000024.1:0-13273 GCA_044378065.1 Burkholderiales bacterium
ACAACAATTTAATTTAACTCTTTCGCTTTTGCACTGCCCAACGGCCAGCACGCAGCACCAGTTCGCGATCGCATTCAAGTTCGCCGCGAAACCGGGCATGCCCGGGCAGATCTTCAATGACTACGATACCCCGACTGCGCAATGCCGCAATGCGTTGCGTCAATGCGCGGTCAGCGGGACGGTACGGTGCGAGCACCCGCGACGGGGCACGTCCTTCATTCGCGGCAGCGGCCAGTTCGCGCATATCCATGCTGAAGCCGGTCGCCGGCCGCGCACGGCCGAAAGCCTTGCCGACTTCGTCGTAACGACCGCCCTGCGCCACCGCATTGGGCCGCGTATTCGAATACGCCGCGAACACAACGCCGCTGTGATAGTGATAACCGCGCAATTCACCGAGATCAAAACTGCGGATCTTCGCCAGATCGGCGAGCGGCCGCGACAGCGCCGTCAGGTCGCGCAAGGCGCTGCGGATTTCCGGGATCGCCGGCAATACACGTTTCGCACGCGCCAACACTTCCACGCCGCCATACAGACCGGGCAGTTCGGCCAGCGCGGCGCGCGTGACACGGTCCAGCCCCTTGGTCAGTGCGGTAATCGCCGTAACATCCTTGGACTGCATTGCCTGGAACAGGTCGGCTTCGAGTTCGCGCGACACGCGGCCCCGGCGCAGCAGCGCTCGGAACACCGCGACATGACCGATGTCCAGCGACACGTCGCGGATATCGGCGAGACGCAGCGCGCGCAGCAGCAGGCGCTGCACTTCGATATCGCTTTCAATGCCGGCATGGCCGTAGATCTCGGCGCCGATCTGCAGCGGCTCGCGGGTGCGGTTCATGCCCGGCAGGGTGCGCAGCACGCTGCCGCTGTAACAGAGCCGGGTAATGCCGCCGCGGTTGAGCAGGTGCGCGTCAATGCGCGCCACCTGCGGCGTGATGTCGGCGCGCACGCCGAGCATGCGCCCGGTCAGCTGATCCACCAGCTTGAAGGTCTGCAGGTCAAGATCGTGCCCGGTGCCGGTCAGCAGCGAATCGACATACTCCAGCAGCGGCGGCATCACCAGTTCATAGCCATGCACCGCGAAGTCGTCGAGGATGAGCCGGCGCAGCCGCTCGATGCGTCGCGCCTCGGCGGGGAGGATGTCCTCAATGTATTCAGGCAGCAGCCAGGTTCTCATGGCAAATGTTCAAAAAGGGGCGAAAAGGGGCCGTGGGCGCGGTGATCAGCGCAAAAGCGCACATTATAGAAGCTTGGCAGCCCCTCAACCACGCAAGAAATAAAGCAGGAGAAGCCCTGCCAGCATCGAACTGAGGCCGACGAAGCGCAATTGGCCGTCATTCATCTCGATCAGTCTGCGGAAAGTCTCGCGCCAGGCGCCCGGCAACAGGAAAGGCATCAGCCCCTCGATCACCAGCATCAGGGCAAAAGCAGTCAGCAGATTGTCAGTCATGGCCGGGTTGCTGCATGACAGCTCCCTCTGCGGTCAACCGGCGCGGCCGGAGCCGCGCCGTGTTCACTTGCCGCCAGCTTTGCCGCCCGATTTCATGTATTTAAAGAAATCGGAGTTCGGCTCCAGAACCATCACGTCGCTCTTGTTCTTGAAGCTGGCGCGATAGGCTTCCAGACTACGGTAGAAAGCATAGAACTCGGGGTTGATTTCATAGGCCTTGGCATAAATCGCCGAGGCTTTGGCATCGCCCTCACCCTTGATCCGCTGCGCGTCGCGATAGGCTTCGGCAAGGATCACTTCCTTCTGCTTGTCGGCATCGGCGCGGATCTTTTCCGATTCCGCCGAACCGGTCGAACGCAATTCGTTAGCGACACGCTTGCGCTCGGCCTCCATCCGGCGATACACCGACTCGCTGACTTCCTGCGGCAGATCGACCCGCTTGAGGCGCACGTCCAGCACTTCGACACCAATCTTCGACGCATCCTCATTGGCCTTCTTGCGCATCAGATCCATGATCTTGTCGCGCTCGCCGGACACCACGTCGTGCACGGTGCGGTTACCGAACTCGGCACGAAGGCCGTCATTGATGGTCTGAAGCAAGCGCGTCTGCGCTCGCAGCTCATCGCCGCCGACAGAGGTGAAATAGCTGCGCACATCGGTAATCCGCCATTTGACGAACAGGTCGACGAGCACGTTTTTCTTTTCGGACGTCAGGAAACGTTCCGGTTCCGCGGTATCGATGGTCAGGATGCGCACATCAAAGTAACGCACGTTGTCGAGCATCGGCACCTTGAAATACAGACCCGGATCCTTCTTGATCGACACCACCTCACCCAGCCGGAATACGATGGCATTCTGGCGCTGGTCGACCACAAACATCGACGCGCTGAGGATCATCAGCAGCGCGATGGCGCCGGCAATCACTGCCCCAAAATTCGGTTTCATTGGCGAGCCTCCCGTTCACGGCTGCGGAAGGCTTCACGCCCCCGCGCGGCGCTGTCGGCGGCTGGGGCCGCCGGTTCGTTCGGCTTGGCCGACGCAGGCGCCTCCGGCGCGGCTCCCGAAGCAGCACCCGCCGCAGTCATCTGCATCAGTTTATCCAGCGGCAGATACAGCAGATTGCCGCCGCCCTTCTGGTCAATCAGCACCTTGGTGGTGCTGGTCATGATCTGCTGCATGGCATCGAGATACAGACGGTCACGCGTCACCTGCGGCGCCTTGCTGTATTCAGCAACAATCTGGCGGAAGCGAGCAGCATCACCCTGAGCCTGCTCGACCACGCGGCTGCGATAACCCTCTGATTCCTGCATCAGCCTTGCCGCCATACCGCGCGCCTTCGGCACCACGTCGTTGGCATAGGCTTCACCTTCGTTTTTCTGCCGCTCGCGATCCTGACCGGCCTTGACAGCATCATCGAATGACGCCTGCACCTGCTCCGGCGGCTGTGCGTTCTGCATGGTCACGTTGCTGACATTGATGCCGGTCTGGTAACGGTCGAGGATTTCCTGGGTCAGCTTGCGCGCCTTGGCCGCCACTTCGGCACGGCCCTCATACAGCACGAAGTCCATGCTGCTGCGGCCGACGATTTCGCGGATGGCGGTTTCAGCCGCCTGCAGCACGGAGTCATCCGTGGAGCGGTTGTTGAACAGATAATCATTCGGGCTTTTCAGCACGTACTGCACGGCAAACTGGACGTCGATGATGTTTTCATCATCGGTCAGCATCAGCGCCTCTTTCAGCACCTTACTCTTGACGTTGTTACGATAGCCGATCTCCACCGTGCGCACCTGCGCGACGTTGACGACCTCGGCGGACTCGACCGGATACGGCAGATGCCAGCGAGGTCCCGGCATAGTCGCCTCGACGAACTTGCCGAAACGCAGCACCACACCGCGCTGACCTTCATTGACGATATAAAAGCCGCTGGCAATCCACACCACGAGGACCAGACCGATCAGCAGTCCGGCACCACCGCCGATCATGCCCGCGCTGGGGCCGCCACCGGGTGATTCGTTGCCGCCGGAACCGCCGCCCTTGCCGCCCAAAAGACGGTTGAGCTTGCTGTTTAGGTTGCGCCAAATCTCGTCGAGATCAGGAGGACCTTGATTTCCGCCGTTATTCGGCCTGCGTCCCCATTGCGGATCATTGAGGGACAGCAAAGGTGCCAGAACCCGGGCAAGAGCGTCTTTGAGACGGTCGCGGAGAGACCTTGAGGATGCAATCATCGGATCAGTTTTTTCAGGCGGCGGCAGGTTGATTGGAACTGGCAGCTTCGAGCGCATGTTCGCCGATGGCAGTGCGCAAAATATCGACACCATCACCGTTGGCTGCGCTTAGCCAGATACGGGAAATTCTAGCACACTCGTCTCTCTCAGCCCGGGGCTCAAAGGCGGTGCGGTCTATCTTGTTCATGATCATGATATGAGGCGTTTTGTCGGCGCCGATTTCGGTCAGAACGGTATTCACGGCGGCGATCTGCGCATCGCGATCCGGGCTGCTGGCATCAACCACATGCAGCAGCAAATCGGCATGCACCGTCTCCTCCAGCGTCGCCCGGAAGGCCTCAACCAGAGTATGGGGCAAATGGCGGATAAATCCGACCGTGTCCGAAATCACCACCGAAGAACCCTCGACACCACCGAGGCGCCGGGTGGTCGTGTCCAGGGTCGCAAACAACTGGTCGGCGGCGTAGGCCTCGGACCGGGTCAGCCGGTTGAACAAGGTTGACTTGCCGGCATTGGTATAGCCCACCAGCGAAATCGAAAACACATGGGCCCGCTCCCGCGAACGGCGTTGCGTGGCGTGCTGGGCACGGACTTTGACCAGTTTTTCCTTGAGAACTTTGACTCGCTTGCCGAGCAAGCGGCGGTCGGTTTCCAACTGAGTCTCACCCGGGCCGCGCATGCCGATACCACCGCGCTGGCGCTCCAAGTGGGTCCAGCCGCGGACCAACCGGGTCGACAAGTGCTCCAGTTGCGCCAGCTCGACCTGCAATTTGCCAATATGGCTGCGCGCACGCTGGGCAAAAATATCGAGGATCAGGCTGGTGCGGTCGACCACCCGACAGTTGAGTTTTTTCTCCAGATTACGTTCCTGGATCGGGCTCAAAGCGTGGTTGAACAGAACCAGGGAGGCGTCGTTGTCGGTAACGGTCTGGGCGATTTCATCGACCTTGCCCTTACCGGCAAACAGGGCGGCGTCAGGCCGCTCGCGGCGGCCGCGAACCACGGCCGCGACGGATGCTCCGCTGCTGCGGGCAAGCAATTGCAGTTCATCAACGCTTTCGGCGTAATCCGGGACGCCGAAATCCAGCGCCACCACTACTGCCTTGGTGCCGCTACCCGGGCGATCAAACATCAGATAATTTCAATAAAAACAATTACTTATCTTGATTTTCGTCCATCTGCAGGCTGACCGCACGTGCCGGCACTACGGTGGAAATCGCGTGCTTATAGACCATCTGCGTAACGGTGTTTTTCAGCAGCACCACGTACTGGTCGAAAGAGTCCACTTGCCCCTGCAGCTTGATGCCGTTGACGAGATAAATCGACACGGGGATGTGTTCCTTGCGCAAAGCGTTCAGGAACGGGTCTTGTAGCAACTGCCCTTTATTACTCATGGTACCCTCTTGGTTTTGTTATTCGAACGATCACTCTAGCCTAATTTTTCCCGTGTGGCCATATAGTTAGCTGCGTTTGGCCGCGCGGTTTGCAAACGGATTCCGCCCGGTTTTGAACTCAACCCTGAGCGGTGTTCCGGTAAGTTTGAACACATCCCGGAAGAATCGTTCCAGATAGCGCCGGTAGGAATCGGGAACACTCTCCAAAGCCGTGCCGTGAACAATGATCCGCGGGGGGTTGGAACCGCCCTGATGGGCATAACGCATTTTCGGCCGGACCATGCCGGCGCGGGGCGGCTGCTGCTGCTGGACCGCCATCATCAGGGCACGGGTCAGCCGCGGCGTTGCCAGTTCAGCCATGGCTGCGGCGTAAGCCTCGTCCGCCGAACGAAGCAAGGCACCGATGCCCTGCCCTTCCAAAGCGGAAATAAAGTGAAACCGCGCGAAATTGAGGAAATTCAGTTTACGCGCAGCGTCTCGTTTGATCTGATCGCGCTCGCCCTCGTCGAGTCCTTCCCATTTATTGACGGCCACCACCAGCGCACGCCCCTCTTCGAGGATGAATCCCGCGATGTGCGCATCCTGCTCGGAAATTTCCTGCCGGGCGTCCAGCACCAGGATGGCGATGTTGGCGTCGGCAATCGACTGCAGGGTCTTGATCACCGAAAACTTCTCAACCGCCTCGTCGACCTTGCCGCGTTTGCGCATGCCGGCGGTATCCACCAGCGTGTAGCGCTTGCCTTCGCGCTCAAAGTCGATGGAGATCGAATCTCGCGTGGTTCCCGGCAAGTCAAACACCACCACCCGTTCTTCCCCGAGCAGCGCATTGACCAGCGTCGACTTGCCGACATTAGGCCGTCCGACGATGGCGATCCTGGGATGCTTGGATTCATCCTCTTTATCGCGGTCAGGCGCCGGAAATTCTTCCAGCACCAGATCCATCAGGTCGCTGACATATTCACCATGCGCTGCGGAGATCGCCAGCGGCTCCCCCAGTCCCAGCGCATGGAATTCGGCAGTCGACATCGCCGACTTCATGCCTTCCGCCTTGTTGACGATGATCCAGATCTTGCGGCCGCTGCGGCGCAGTTCCTCGCCGATCTCGCGATCCTGCGCGGTCAAACCGGCACGGGCATCAACAATGAACAGAACGACATCGGCCTCATCCACCGCCTGCCGCGTCTGCCGCGCCATCTGGTGATAAATGCCTTCCTTGGTGACCGGCTCGAAACCGCCGGTATCGACAACGAGATAGGGTTTGTTGCCAACCCGACCTTCACCGTAATGTCGGTCTCGGGTAATCCCCGGCGCATCGACCACGATCGCTTCGCGGGTACGGGTCAGACGATTGAACAGCGTCGACTTTCCGACGTTGGGCCTGCCGACGATAACGACTGTGGGTTTCATGTCAAAAATACCGCTGATGCCGCATTACCGCTGCGGCCAATTGAAAATCGGTGCGACGCGCCAAAGGCAGCGACGCGGTTAGCAATCCCCGGTTACCGGACTGCTGTTACTGGATGTTGATTGCAAAAACCCCGCCATTGCGGGTCTGCACCAGGAGCGTGGACAGGTCGATGGCGACAGGCGGCACCTGGATCGGGCTGCCGTCAGTCGCGATACGCGCGACAAACGCGCCATCATCTCGCGACATCACATGTACATAACCCTGATAATCGCCGACGACCACATAACGACCGAGCGCCAACGGCGCGCTTGCCCAGCGCCCCGACAGTTTGTCCTGCTTCCATAAAGCCGAACCGGCGCGACGATCATAAGCCTGTACAACGCTTTGATCGTCGGTGACATAGACATTGCGCACGTCTATTCCGATGCCGGCAATACTCGACACATCCCTTGCCCATGCCGTCTCGCCGCGCTGCGCATCAAAACAGGCGACCCGTCCCTGGAAAGCGACTGCGCAAACCTGCGGGCCATCAACCACAGGGAGACTGGTCACATCAGTCACACGCTCAAGTTCGGTGGTGCCCTTGGGCAATGCCACGACGGATTCCCAGCCGACATTTCCGGTCTGCAGCGAAATCGCCACCAAACGGCCGCCGGCGAATCCGGCAAATACGGCTCCGCGTTCGACCACGACACCGGCATAACTGCGTACGGCCAGCGACGGCAGAGCCCGCTGATAAACCCAGCGCTGTTTGCCATCGGCTGCATTCAGGCCATAGATCCGGCCGTCACCTGTCCGCACCACGACCAAACCTTCGGCACCGGACGGCGGCGACAGGACTTCGCCGGTCAGTTGCACTTTCCATACGGGCTTTCCGCTGGGTTCAAAAGCGAGCACTTCGCCGCGCGCGGTGCCGGCAAGGATCAGGCCGGAGCCGAAACCGATGCCGCCGGAAATCGGCGTCCCTGCTTCAAAACGTACTTGCTGCGCACCACTGCCGGCATTAAATCCCCCAATCTGCCCCGAAGCACCGGCGGCATAAACCGTGTTGCCGATGGATGCCGGATAAAACGCATGTTTCTGGGCACCACTAACGCTGCTCTGCCAGACCACGCGCATTGTGGCGCGAGGTTCAAATTTCACCAGTTCTGCCGCTTTCTGCTTGGGATCCGCACCAAACCAGCCGTCATAGACGTTGGATACGGTCTGACATCCCTGCAGCAACAGGACGACGGCAAGCAGAGACAGGCGGCGCATTACTTGGTCTCACCCAGGGCGTCGAGTTTCAACTGGACGATCTGACGCGTCGGGCTGGCTGCATCGCTCTTCTCCAGCGCAATCTGATAGGCCGCGCGCGCCTCGGCACGTTTGCCGTCGGCAAACAGCGCATCGCCTTTGACGTCTGCATACATTCCGTCGAAGCTGTCGCCGTGTTTGGTCTCGAGCAGTTTCAGTGCCTCTGCCGGTTTTTTCTCATCAAGCAGCACTCGCGCCAGCCGCAGACGAGCGACATCGCGTGCTTCTTCTTCCTTGCCGTTGTCGATCACCCATTGCAACTGGGTTTTCGCTGCGGGCAGGTCGCCGGTGTCGAAGTTGCTTTTGGCTGCAGCCAGAGACGCCATGGTGGCGTACTGGGTTGAAGCGTATTTGTCGACAATCTGCGCAGCGATGTCGCGCACCTTCTTGGCATCATTGGCACGTTCTGCGCGCTGCATCTGATCAAACAGCGCCAGCGCGGAAGCGGCCTGTGAGTTGCGGTAATAGTGCCAGCCGCGAATGCCGCCAACCACCAGCAGGCCGGCAACCACGGTCACGATGACCAGTTTGCCGTATTGCGCCCACCAGGCTTTGATTGCCGCCAGCTGCTCCTGCTCTTCAAGATCGTAAGCCATTGATATACCTATTTTTTTATGGTCTCGCACGCTTCTGACAGCGAAACGCGCACCTGTTCCCGCCGCATCTCATCCTGCTCTACCCGCAGCGACTTCACCGACAGCAGGCCCGCCTGCGCTTCATCGTCGCCGATGATCACCGCAAACCGCGCACCGCTGCCATCCGCTTTTTTCATCTGCGACTTGAAGCTACCGCCGCCGCAATGCAGGATTACTGCAAGCCCTGCATCACGCATCTGTTCCGCCACCTGCTCTGCCCAGGCCGTCGCCACATCACCCTGGCGAACGATATAGGCATCAGCCACCGCTTCCGGTACCGCCGCAGCACTGTCCACGAGCAAGGCCAGCAGCCGCTCAACACCCATCGCAAACCCGCAGGCCGGCGCCGCTTTGCCGCCGATCTGTTCAATCAAGCCATCATAACGGCCGCCGGCACACACCGTTCCCTGAGCTCCCAGCCGGTCGGTCACCCATTCGAAAACGGTACCATTGTAATAGTCCAGCCCGCGCACAAGGCGCGGATTGATGCGGAAGGTCAGCCCGGCGGCACGCAGTGAAACCTGCAGCGCTGCAAATGCCTGCGCCGACTCGTCATCCAGATCGTCGGCCAGTTGCGGCGCCGCTTCAATAACAGCCTGCATTGCAGGATTCTTGCTGTCGAGCACACGCAGCGGATTGCTGTGCATGCGCCGTTTCGCATCCTCATCCAGTTCGCCGACCCGGCTTTCCAGATAAGCCACCAGCTTCGCACGATAACGCGCACGGGCTTCGGATGACCCCAGTGAATTCAGCTCCAGCGTGATGCCATCCAGCCCCAGCGCCTTCCACAGACGCGCGCACATCAGGATGTGCTCGGCATCGATATCCGGCCCGGCAAAACCCAGCGCCTCGACACCGACCTGATGAAATTGCCGGTAACGCCCCTTCTGCGGCCGTTCGTGACGGAACATCGGTCCGCGGTACCACAGTCTTTGCGGACCGGGATAGAGCAGGTTGTGTTCGATCGCCGCGCGAACGCAGGAAGCCGTGCCTTCAGGACGCAGCGTCAGTTGTTCGCCGTTGAGCTCGTCCTTGAAGGTGTACATTTCCTTCTCGACGATATCCGTGACTTCGCCGATCGAACGCACGAACAGTTCGGTGCGCTCAAGGATCGGCATGCGGATTTCGCGATAACCATAGGCATGCAGCCAGCGCTGCACCGTATTCTCGAAAAACGTCCAGTAGCGAGCATCATCCGGCAGCACGTCATTCATGCCGCGCACGCCCTGCACCTTGTTGGCCATGTCCTGAATTCCGTCCGGTCAGCGCGCCGCGGCAACAGCCGCTTCGGCAACGCCGTAATGATCGCGCACGTACTGATCGACAATACGCTGGAATTCTTCGGCGATCTGATCGCCCTTCAGCGTCACGGTTTTCACACCGTCTACAAACACCGGCGCCACCGGTGTCTCGCCGGAACCCGGCAGACTGATACCAATATTGGCCTGCTTGCTCTCGCCGGGCCCGTTGACCACGCAGCCCATCACTGCAACGTGCATGTTCTCAACGCCGGGATAACGGCCGCGCCATTCGGGCATCTGCTCGCGCAGATAACTCTGGATGCGATTGGCCAACTCCTGGAACACCGTGCTCGTGGTGCGTCCGCAGCCGGGACAGGCAATCACCAGCGGTGCAAACGAACGCAGGCCCATTGTCTGCAGCATTTCCTGGGCAACAATAACCTCACGGGTGCGGTCGCCGCCCGGCTCCGGCGTCAGCGACACACGGACCGTGTCACCGATGCCTTCCTGCAGCAGCACCGCCATCGCCGCTGTCGACGCAACTATGCCCTTGGAGCCCATACCCGCTTCGGTCAATCCCAGATGAAGCGGATAGTCACAACGCGACGCCAGGTCGCGATAGACCGCAATCAGATCCTGCACACCGCTGACCTTGCACGACAGGACGATTCGGTCGTGCTGCAGCCCCAGATCTTCAGCCTGCTTCGCGCTTTCGAGAGCGGAAGTCACCAGCGCATCACGCATCACCACCGTCGCGTCGCGGGGCTGCGCCAACCGTCCGTTTTCGTCCATCAATCGCGCCAGCAATTCCTGGTCAAGACTGCCCCAGTTGACGCCGATACGCACCGGCTTGTTCAGCCGGCAGGCAAAATCAATCATGGTCGCGAACTGTTCGTCGCGCTTTGCCCCTTTACCGACATTACCCGGGTTGATGCGCAGCTTGGCCAGGGCTTCGGCACAGGCCGGATGCTGGGTCAGCAGCCGGTGTCCGTTGAAATGAAAATCACCGACCAGCGGCACATTGACGCCACGTTTGTCGAGTTGTTCACGGATGACCGGGACCGCAGCAGCAGCCTCGGCATTATTCACCGTCACCCGCACGATCTCGGAACCGGCACGTGCCAGCGCGGCCACCTGCTCGACGGTGCCAGCGATATCTGCGGTATCTGTATTAGTCATCGACTGCACCACAATCGGCGCATCACCGCCAACAAGCACATTCCCGACTTTCACTGTCGAGCTGCGCCGGCGTGGCGCCGGACCGTGAGATGGAAGACAGGTCGTCATCGATACATCACTCCAGTGTAAATCGCGCCACTTCATTCTTGGCATGCGGCGCCAGATCCACAGATCGTCCTTTGTAGGTCACTTTCACGCCGCTGGCGCTGCCGATCACCACATTCAGCGGCGGCACAACCTGGATGATCTGCACGGCACCCGCAGGACTAAGCTGGGAAAACACGATGCGATCATCCCGTTCGCGAACCTCAACCCAAGACTGTTTTTCAAAAATCATCTTCATTTCTACTGCGCCGGCGCGTTTTGCCTCAGGCGCCGCAACGGGTATCTGCTGGGTTGGCGGCGCAGATACGGGTGCAGGTGCCTGCGCAGGCATGGGAGGCGGGACCGCAACTGGGACTGAAACTGGAGCCGGTTGAGCCGGCTCCGCAACAGGCTGAGTTGCCATTACTGCAGAAACGTCGCTCTGCGGCGGGAAAACCGGCTGCGCCACCACAGGTGCTTGGGGTGCGGGCGCATCAGTCACCTCAGCAGGCGGCGATGAATAGATAAATTCGAATAGCACCACGATGACCGCAAGCACTGCAATCAATGCCGCATAAATTGGCCAGCGGGGTCCGCGTCCATCAGGGAACGGGATATTGTGTGAATGGGGAATCGCCGCGCCCGCCGCCAGCGGATCCAGCGGCATCTTCAATCCAGCGACCAGTGCCTCGCCATCCAGCTCCATGAGGCGCGCGTAATTACGCACGAAGCCGCGGACAAACACCGGCCCCGGCAGGCGCGAGTAGTCATCCGCCTCCAGCGCCTCGACCTGTGACACCGACAGCTTGAGCTGCAGCGCGATCTCGGCGACGGTCTGGTTGCGGCTTGTACGGGCATCGGACAGGGCGCGACCGGGGCGTACTGCGGGTTCGGGCGCAGGACCGGAATCCGCGGATTCAACTGTTGTATCGACTTCGCTCATTCAAACCGGCCCGCCTGCAATGCGGCCGCCTCTTTCGATTCGGGGAAGTTCTTTCGCAACTGCTGCGCGTAACTGGCTTCGCCGTTAGCGTTGTTCATACGACGCTCAACCCGGACGGCAAGCCACAGCACTTCGGCATTGGCCTGTGCAGATTGCGCCAGACGGCGCAGATAACCCTGCGCAGCGGCGTAGTTCGCGGAAGCGTATGCGAGGTCTGCCAACTGGTACAGTGCCTGCGCCTGATTGGGCCGGAGCGCCACAGCGCGCAGGAAAAACTCCTGCGCGGAGGCGTCATCACCTCGACGGCGCGCACAAACGCCGGCATTAACAAGCGAGCGCTCGGGATTCTGGTACAGCGGATTCTGCACCGCCGTGAGCAGATATTTGATGCCCTCCGCTTCACGCTTGCGCTGGCAAAGGAACATGCCGTAATTATTGTTGGCGTCAGGGTCCCCGGGAACCAGCCGCAGTGAGCGGTTGAAGCTTTCTTCAGCGCGCCGGTCATCCTTCAGAGCCGCATAAACCAGCGCTGCAACGTTATAGATCGGCGCGTAGGATGAATCCGCCTGCTCGGCAATCCGAACCTCTTCAAGCGCCACGCCAAGGTTGCCAAGTTCGTAGTAACCGGCCGCCAGTTCAGTATGGATACGGGCGCGGTTGCGTGCGTCACTTTCGTTGCCGGTGGTATTCACCGAAGGCTGCAATTCAGCCGAATGATCCTGCCCTCCGCTACCGGCGCAGCCCCCCACCAGTGCAGAGACAAGCAGCATTCCCGCCCAAAGACGGCCTTGCGCGGACATACCCTTGAACTTGTGAATCATGTTCTGCTCTCCTCCAGGCGTCGTTGCACGCGCCGGGTTTTGTCACGAACCTGCCCGGCCAGCTGGCCGCAGGCGGCATCAATGGTATCGCCGCGCGTTTTTCGAACCGTCGTCGTCAGACCGGCCTGATGGAGCACATCACGGAACGCAGCAATGGCCGGGGCTGCACTGCGCTCATAACCGGAACCCGGAAAGGGGTTGAACGGAATCAGATTGATCTTACAGGGCACAGATTTCACCGTCTGCACCAGCTCGCGCGCCTGGGCGACACTGTCATTGATGCCGGCAAGTAATACGTATTCAAAGGTAACAAAATCCCGCGGCGCCTTTTCGATATAGCGCACGCAAGCAGCCATCAGTTCCTTGATCGGATACTTACGGTTAATCGGCACCAGTTCATCGCGCAGTGCATCGTTGGGTGCGTGCAGAGATACCGCCAGCGCCACCGGACAGGCATCTCTCAGGCGATCCATTGCCGGCACAATGCCCGAAGTGGACAGAGTCAGCCGGCGCCGCGAAATGCCATAAGCGTGGTCATCCAGCATCAGTTGCATCGCGGATACCACGTTGTCGAAATTCGCCAGCGGCTCGCCCATTCCC
>JBILYA010000025.1:0-13255 GCA_044378065.1 Burkholderiales bacterium
TGAAGTTGATCTCCGGTTTTCCCTCTCCCTCGGGGAGGGGGGGAGGGAGAGGGTGGTAGTTGATCGTTCAGGCCGTCAGCAGATTGCGCAGCTTGGTGATGTTGCCGACCTTTTCGATGTTCCACACCGCATCGCAGAGTTTGCGCGCGCGCGCTGCACCGAGGATTGGCGCCATCAGGTGATAACACTTCTCGTCGACCTGCGCCCGTGTCATCGGGTTCTGCGCCGTGCCGAGCACCGCTTTGACGTGCTTGTGCAGGGTTTTGCCGTTTTTCAGTTTCAGTTCGAGGATGCCCTGGCGCGACGGCAGTGCCGCAGTCAGCGCGTCATCGCCGTACAGCGTGATGCGCTTGCGCAGGTCGAGCACCTTCTTGTCCTTCATGCGTTTCTCGTCGTGAGAGGACTTGAAGGTGACGATGCCGTCGATCAGCATCACTGCGCACAGGTGCTGCATGCAGATGTCGGGCATGTTGCGGTTGTCGGTGGTGTTCGCGGCTTGGTGGGCAACGCGGATCACCAGCTTTTCGACATCGGCCGCTTTCACGCCATGCTCGCGAATCAGTTCCAGCAGGCCGTCGAGCGGCGCCTGGATCGGCGAACCGACCGACCAGCGCTTGATGTTGGTATTCATGATCTCGTACACCTTGCCGAGATCCTTGATCAGACGCTGCGGTTGCGGCTTGAGGCCGATACGGCGGGTCTCGTCATAGGCGACGTAGAAGTTGCGTTCGCCGGAGAACACATCTTCCACTGCAGTGAACCCCGAAGCGACCATTGAAGCGGATGCAGTGCCGTTACGTGCGGGCATGCCGCCGAAGTCGAAGGCTTTTTCGATGTGCTCTTCGTCACGCATCCAGCACGAAATGCCGGAACACTGTTGTGCGGTGTACGACAGCGCATGGCGCATGCCGTTGTAATCCAGTCCGGCGAGCAGCGAGGCTGCAGCGGCGGCACCGAAGCTCGGGCCGAAGCTGTGGGTCGAGTGCCCGGCCTGACGGAAATCGTAGGGGTGCAGCGACAGATTGAGTCGTGCGCACAGGTCGTAACCGAGTGCGACGGCGCGCAGCAATTGCGTGCCGCTGGATTTTTCACGTTCGCCCATTGCCAGTGCCGCCGGCACGATGGCGCAGCCGGGGTGTGACAGCGACGCAGCGTGTGAATCGTCGGTTTCGTCGGCATGTGCGAGCATGCCGTTGATGTGTGCGGCCTGCTCGGCATTGGTGACAATCTTCGAGCCGATGACCAGCGATTGCGGCGTACCGCCAAGGGTTTTGGCATAGGCAATTGCCTTGGTTCCCGGCAGCAGACGCGAACCGGAAACCATCGCGGCGATGGTGTCGAGCAGATGGTGTTTGGTTTTTTCGGCAACGTGTTTCGGCAGCGGCTTTTTCGCGGCACCGGCCATATAGGTGGCCAGTGTCTTCATCAGCGGAGACACGGTTGTTTTGGAATTGGTTTTTGATTTCTTGCTCATGGCATCAGTACTCCGCCGTTAACGTGAATGGATTGACCGGTGATGTAACGCGCGTCGGGTCCGCACAGCATGCGCACCATCGCCGCGATTTCCTGGGGCTGACCGCGACGGCCGATCAACGGCAGCGACTTGCGGAAATCCGGGCGCTCGGGCGCGCCGGGCAGGCCGCGCACGGTGTCGATCGGACCCGGCACCACGCAGTTCACCGTGATGTTGTATTCGGCCAGATCATGGGCTACCGCCTTGGTCATCGCGGCGAGACCGCCTTTAGCTGCGACAACATGCGAGCGGTGCAGTGCGCCCTTGTGACCGGTCATGCCGCCGGTGTAAACCAGCGTGCCGCCGCCCGACTTGATCAGATGCGGCAATGCCGCCTGCGAGACGAGGAAGGCACCGTCGAGCACGGTGGAGATCACGCGTCGCCATTCCGCAAACGAAATTTTTTCAAACGGCGTCTCGGCGCGGATCGCCGCGTTGCTGACCACCATGTCGATGCGGCCGAACTGCTTGATGGTTTCATCGACCAGGTGTTTCACCGCATCCGGATCCGTGACGTCGCCCATGCACAGCGCGGCTTTGCCGCCGGCTTTCTGGATCATTGCCACGGTTTCCTCGCCGGCTTCGCGTGACGTGTTGGCATTGATCATCACTGTTGCGCCACCCGCCGCGAGTGATCGCGAAATGGCGCGGCCGATGTTGCGCGCGCCGCCGGTTATCAGGGCAACCTTTCCGGCGAGGTCATCGCCGGGCCGCATGCCAATCTCGTAGCTCATAAATACCCTTTTATAATCAAACAGTTATTAGTTATTGGACATACCCGATTCGCGGACGACCTTGCCCCACTTGGCGACCTGCGCGTTCAGATAGGTGGTGAATTCCTGCGGCGTCGTCCATGTCAGTTCTGCGCCCTGCGCGGCGGCGCGTTCCTTGATCTCGGCCAACGTTGTGACCCGTTTCATTTCGCGGCCGAGGCGCTCGATGACCGGCGCCGGTGTGCCGCGCGGCACCATCACGCCATTCCAGGCATTGATGTCAAAGCCCGGTACGCCGGATTCGGCCACCGTCGGCACATCAGGCAGCGCGGGTGAGCGTTTCAGCGAACCCACCGCGATTGCGCGGGCGCGGCCGCCTTTGACGAAGGGCAGTGCCGCCGGCACCGAGGCAAAGGTGAACTGTGTTTCACCGGAAACCACGGATGTCAGCTGTGCACCGGTACCTTTATAGGGCACGTGCACGATATTGATCTTGGCCATCGATTTCAGCAGCTCGCCCGAAAGGTGGGCCGTCGCGCCGGTCGTGCCTGCGGCGTAATTGACCTTGCCGGGACGTGCCTTGGCATAGGCAATCAACTCCTGCACGTTTTTGATCGGCAGGTTGTTGTTGACCAGCAGCACGCCGGGGAACAGTGCGAATATGCTGACGCGCTCGAAACTCTTGACCGTGTCGTAGGGCAGGGTCTTGTGCAGGCTGGGCATTACCGAAAAACTGGTGTGCGTATAGAGAACGGTGTGGCCGTCAGGTACTGCGCCAGCAACGATTTCAGCCGAGATCAGGCCGCCGCCGCCGGGTCGGTTGTCGATGACCACCTGTTGGCCTAGGCCTTCGCCCATCGCCTGCGCGAGCAGCCGCGACATGATGTCGGTGGTGCCGCCCGGCGCGGAGATGACCACCATACGGATCGGTTTGTCCGGAAACGCAGCGGTCGCGCTGCCGGCGACAAGGGCCAGGGTGCAGGCGGCGATGCGCAGGCCATGCAGTGCTTTGTACATCGGGGTTTCTCCTCGGAATGGGCCGTTGCTGCAGGTTTCAGCGTGGCGGCCGATGCGGACCGGCTGACGGGTGTTGCCATGGGGCGCGGGTCGGGCGATTCTAGCAGCCCTTTTGCGCGCTCGTGGGTGCGTGTCCGTACTGTAAAATATCGCTTTGAATGAAGGGGTCCGCAGTGAAAAAACCGCTGGTCGGCATTGTCATGGGCAGCCAGAGCGACTGGGATGTCATGCAGCATGCCGTCAACATGGTGCAGCAGTTCGGCGTGTCCTGCGAAGCCAAAGTCGTGTCCGCACACCGTACCCCGGATCTGCTCTACCGCTATGCCGAAGAAGCCGAAGCGCGCGGCCTGCAATGCATCATCGCCGGTGCCGGCGGCTCGGCCCATCTGCCGGGCATGCTCGCCGCGAAAACCATCGTTCCCGTGCTCGGCGTGCCCGTTACCTCGCGCGCGCTGCAAGGCCTCGACTCACTGCTGTCCATCGTGCAGATGCCCAAAGGCATACCCGTCGCCACTTTCGCTGTCGGTGAAGCCGGCGCGGCCAATGCCGGGCTGTTTGCGGTGGCGACGCTGGCCCGCAACGACGCGAAGCTCGCGAAAAAACTCGCCGCCTTCCGCAGGAAGCAGACGGCCTCGGTGCGTGCGATGAAACTGCCGGTCAAGAAATAAGCAATGATTTTTCCGGATGCCATGCTCGGCATGCTCGGCGGCGGCCAGCTTGGCCGCATGTTCACGCTCGCCGCGCACAGCATGGGTTACCGCGTCACCGTGCTTGATCCCGATCCGCTGAGTCCCGCGGGCGCAGTGGCCGATGTGCATCTGAAAGCCGCCTACCAGGACCGCGAAGCGCTGCAACAGCTCGCCGATACCTGCGTTGCGGTCACCACCGAATTTGAAAACGTCCCTGCCGAAAGCCTGCGCTGGCTGGCCAGCCATTGCACAGTGCGTCCCGCCGGTGATGCGGTTGCTGTGGCGCAGGACCGCATCCGCGAAAAAGCGTTTTTCCGCTCGTGCAATCTCGGCGTGGCGCCGTATGCGGTCATCGAATGTGACTCCGATGCTGCACAGGCACCGGCATCGCTGTTTCCCGGTATCCTCAAACGTGCACGTTTCGGTTATGACGGCAAGGGCCAGGTGCGTGTCGCCAATGCTGAAGAGGCGCGTAAGGCGTTCAAGGATCTCGGCAATGAATCCTGCGTGCTCGAACAGCGCATCGCACTGAAATGCGAAATTTCCGCGGTGGTGGCGCGCGGCGCCGACGGCATCGGCCGCAGCTTCCCGGTCTCGGAAAACCGCCACCGCAACGGCATTCTCGACATCAGCATCGTGCCCGCACGCGTCGCGCCGGAACTGGCAAAAAAAGCCGAAGAATGGGCGCTGCGTACCGCCGACAAGCTCAATTACTGCGGCGTACTCGCGGTGGAATTTTTTGTCACCGAATCCGGTGAACTGCTGGTCAACGAAATGGCTCCGCGTCCGCACAACAGCGGTCACTACACCATCGACGCCTGCATGACCTCGCAATACGAGCAGCAGGTGCGCACGCTGTGCGGCCTGCCGCTGGGCGACACCAAACTGATGTCGCCGGTGGTCATGGTCAACCTGCTCGGTGACGCCTGGCAGCAGGGCACTCCCCCTTGGGATCGCGTGCTGAACCTGCCGGAAGCCAAGCTGCACCTCTACGGCAAACATGAAGCACGCGATGGCCGCAAGATGGGCCATTACACCGTGCTCGACCACAGTGTTGAAGCCGCGCTGCAAAAGGCGCTGATTACCCGCGCAGCCTTATATCCCGACTGGAAAGACTGACCCGAAGATGAGCGACGCTCCGCTGTACAAGACCGATTTGAAAAGTCTGCCCTTCCTGCATCGCGGCAAGGTGCGCGACATCTATGCAGTCGGTGACGACAAGCTGCTGGTGGTGCAGAGCGACCGGCTTTCCGCCTTCGACGTCATCCTCGATGATCCGATACCCGGCAAAGGCCGCGTGCTGACCGAGCTGTCCTACTTCTGGTTCGACAAGCTCAAGCACATCACCCCCAATCACCTGACCGGTATCGACCCCGCCACTGTGGTCGCACCGGAAGAACGCGCACAGATCGCCGGCCGCGCGATGGTCGTGCACAAATACAAACCGCTGATGATTGAAGCGGTGGTACGCGGCTACATCATCGGTTCGGGATGGAGCGACTACCAGAAGACCGGTGCGATTTGCGGTATCAAACTCCCCGCCGGACTGAAACAGGCGGAAAAACTGGCGCAACCGATTTTTACGCCGGCGTCAAAAGCCCCTGCCGGTCAGCATGACGAAAACATCACTTACGACGAAGCTGTTGCCACCGTCGGCGCGAAACATGCGGCACAAGTGAAGGAAGTGGCGATCCGCCTGTACAACGAAGCGGCGACATTTGCCGCCACGCGCGGCATCATCATCGCCGATACCAAATTCGAATTCGGCGAAGACGCCAACGGAAACATCGTGCTGATCGACGAAGCGCTGACGCCGGACTCCTCGCGTTTCTGGCCCGCTGCCGAATACCGCACCGGCATCAGCCCGCCCAGCTTTGACAAACAGTTCGTGCGCGACTGGCTGGAAACCCAGCCGTGGAACAAGACCGCGCCCGCACCGCGACTGCCTGCAGATGTGCTGAAAAAAACCTCGGAGAAGTACCGCGAGGCCCAGACCATGCTGTTAGGCCGCTAAGATGAACGCTGAAGCCGGCAAACTGTTTACCGATGGTGATCGCGGCGATGCGACACATGTCGTGACCACGGGCATTCTGCCTGACCGCGACATCGCCAAGCTGATTGAAGGCGGGCGTATCAGTGCCGAAGGCGGCGTTGACCCGTCACAAATCCAGCCGGCGAGCCTTGACCTGCGACTCGGCGCCACCGCTTGGCGCGTGCGTGCGAGTTTCCTGCCGGGCAAGTCATCGACGGTGCAGGCGAAAATCGACCGCCTGAAAATGCACCAGATCGACCTGACCAAGCCGACAGTGCTCGAAAAAGGCTGCGTCTACATCGCCGAGCTGATGGAAGAACTGAAGCTGCCCGCCGACATCGCCGGCGCCGCCAATCCCAAAAGCTCCACCGGCCGCCTCGATATTTTTACGCGCCTGATTACCGACGCCGGTGTGGAGTTCGAAGGCGTCGTCGCCGGTTACAAGGGCAAGCTGTATGTGGAAATCATGCCGCATACTTTCAGCGTCCTCGCGCAGCAGGGCACGCGCTTGAACCAGATCCGTTTCATGCGCGGCAATCCGCCGCCGTCCGACGCCAAGCTCACCGAACTCGACCAGACGCTGAAGCTGGTTTACTCCGATACCGACGGCCCGCAGCCGGCGATGATCAAGAACGGCCTCTGGGTATCGGTTGATCTGGAAGGTGACTCCAGCAACGGCATCATCGGTTACCGTGCGAAACATCATGCGCCGCTGATCGACCTGTCGAAGATCAATCACTACGATCCGCTCGATTTCTGGGAGCCGATCCAGCGCAACGCCGATCGCTCGCTGGTGCTGAACCCGGATGACTTCTACATCCTGGTGTCGCGTGAACGCGTGCGCATCCCCAACAACTTTGCCGCTTCGATGGTGCCCTACGATCCGTCGGTCGGTGAATTCCGTATCCACTACGCCGGTTTCTTTGATCCCGGCTTCGGTTACGGCACCAACAACCTCAAAGGCGCGCGCGCCGTGCTCGAAGTACGCTCGCACGATGTGCCCTTCATGATCGAACACGGCCAGGACGTCGGCCGGTTGATCTACGAACGCCTGCTCGGCGAACCCGAAACGCTTTACGGCGTGAATATCGGATCGAACTATCAGTCGCAGGGACTCAAACTGAGCAAGCAGTTCAAGGCATTGGCGATGGCGGTTTGATTCGCTGCCACATCGCATTCCGGCAGCACATCATAAGTAATTGTTTTAATTGATATTTATTCTGCGCTGCGCCATACTTTGCCGATGACGCATTCCGTTTCCGATCTCGATATCAATCGCGCCGCTGCGCAGCTGAAGGCGGGCGAACTCGTCGCGTTTCCGACCGAAACGGTCTACGGCCTCGGTGCGGATGCATCGAACGCGGATGCCGTGCGCAAAGTGTTTGCCGCCAAAGGGCGCCCCGCTGATCATCCGCTGATCGTACACATCGCGGATGCGATGCAGCTGGTTAACTGGACGCGCGAGATTCCGCAGGCAGTACACACGCTCGCCCAAAAATTCTGGCCCGGTCCGCTGACGCTGGTGCTCAAACGCCATCCGAACGTACCCGATGCCGTCACCGGCGGGCAGGACACCGTTGCGATCCGTGTGCCCTCACATCAGGTGGCACAGGCGCTGTTACGGGCCTTCAACGGCGGCATTGCCGCCCCCTCGGCCAATCGTTTCGGCCGCGTGTCCTCGACCACGGCCGCGCATGTGCGTGAGGAGTTCGGAGACACCGTGGCCTGTGTGCTCGACGGTGGCGCCACCGACGTCGGCATTGAATCGACCATTGTTGATTGTTCGGGTGATACACCGGCGCTGCTGCGTCCGGGCATGATCACGCCGCAACAGATTGAAGCGGTCCTTGGTAAGCCGCTGGCCGCGCCGCAGGCGAAAACCCCTCGCGTGTCCGGTATGCTCGACAAACATTACGCGCCGCAGACTCCGCTGATGCAGATGGAAGGCGATCTCGTGGTCGAACTCGCGCACAGCCTCGTGCGCCAGGGCAAACATGTCGCCGTACTGGCCCGCACCAAACTCCAGCCGCTGCTCGACAACCTCGCCTGGGTTGCCGCGCCGGTCGATGCCGCCGGTTATGCCCATGACCTCTACGCCAATCTGCGTGCGCTGGACCATGCCGGCTGTGACGCCATTCTGGTTGAACAGCCGCCGGACGAGGCGGAATGGCTGGCGATCCGTGACCGGCTGAACCGGGCCGCCGCGGGCTCCGGCGGGACGAAAACCCTTTGAGGCATTTCTCCCTGTGCAGGGCGAAAGTCCGTTGTTACACTGGAACCTCTGACGGCTACGGGGCCGAAGCCATTTAGCCATGCGACGCAGCGATTTCGACATAACCGACAAGATTCGCACTACCGACGCCATCGACGTCTGCGATGAGGTCGTACGCCTGTTCGGTCGCCTGTTCCCCAAGGGTAATGCCCGCACGCTGGAACGCGCTTTCGATGACCTGTCGAAGTATTACCACGGCAAACATCCCGACTATCACCCCTGCGACACCGAGTACCACGATATTCAACACGTGCTTGATGTCACGCTGGCGATGGCGCGGCTGCTTGACGGTTATCAGCGTGAGACCCGCGACGACAAGCCGCTGACCCCCGAATTGTTCACCGTCGGTGTGGTCACTGCGCTGTTTCATGATTTCGGTTATCTGCGCAAGCGCAGCGACCACAAGCACAAATACGGCGCCGAATACACGCTGACCCATGTCTCGCGCGGCTCGAAGTTCCTGCTCGAATACATGCCGACCATCGGCCTGAAAAAATTCGCGAACGACGCGTCGGTGATCATCCATTTCACCGGTTACGAACGTGACCCATCGACCATCCGCATGGATGACCCGGTGATGCGCCGCATCGGCGAAATCCTCGGTTCCGCCGACATCATCGCGCAAATGTCAGACCGCTGTTACCTCGAAAAATGCCACGACCGGCTGTATCCGGAATTTGTGCTCGGCGGGCTGGCCCGCCGCAAACAGCCCGACGGCAAAATCGTCGTGGTCTACAAATCGGGCATGGACCTGTTGAGCAAGACCCCGGCGTTTTACGTCAACGCGATGAAGCGACTCAATGAAAAGCTGCACCAGGCCTATCGCTATGCCGAGGTCCATTTCGGTGGCAACAACCTCTACCTCGAAGAAATGAAAAAGAACGAGGTGCATATCATTGCTGCTGCCAAGTCGGCCGACCTCGGCCACCTGCGCCGCAACGCACCGCGCACGCTGGTCAAGGGCGTCAAGGCCTACCCGGAAACACTGGTCATCCACTGACCGGTTTTGCAGGGTAAAGTGCGTCCCGGGGCAGGAGGCCCCGACCCCGTAGCGAGTTGCCGCGACGCGGAATTCATTCATCAACAAGAAGAAAGCCGTCATGAAACACGACCTCATCCTGACCGCCAAAGGCCATCCCGGTACGCAAAAACGCATGGAGCAGGAGTTCGAGCTGATCAAGCTGTGGGAGCAGCCCGACCGCGCCGCCGCCTTCAAAGCCGCCGCCCCGAAAATCCGCGCGCTGGCGCATACCGGCCACAGCAAGGTTGATGCCGCGCTGATGGATGCGCTGCCCAAACTGGAAATCATTTCCAACTTCGGCGTCGGCGTCGACCAGATTGATCTTGATGCCGCCAAACAGCGCGGCATCATCGTCACCAATACAGCGAACGTGCTGAACGACTGTGTTGCCGACTGCGCGATCGCGTTGGTGCTCAACGCCATGCGCAAGTTTCCGCAGGCCGATAAATATGTCCGCGCCGGGTTATGGAAAACCCAGGGCACTTATCAGTTCACCACCTCGCTCGGTGGCAAGACGCTGGGCATCCTCGGCCTTGGCCGCATCGGTGAAGAAATCGCCGCGCGCGCCAAAGCCTTCAAGATGAACATCCGTTATCACAACCGCAACAAGAAGGATGTGCCCTACGCCTATGACGCGGATGTGGTCACGCTGGCGAAAAACTGCGACGTACTGGTCGCGATCACGCCCGGCGGTCCGGAAACCAAGGGCATCGTCAATGCTGCCGTGCTGGATGCGCTGGGCCCGCAGGGTTATCTGGTGAACGTCGCGCGCGGTTCCGTGGTGGATCAGCCGGTGCTGCTGAAATACCTGCAGGACAAAAAAATCGCCGGCGCCGGGCTCGATGTCTATGACGACGAACCCAATGTCGATCCTGCCTTTTACGAACTCGACAATGCCGTGCTGCTGCCGCATATGGCCAGCGCGACCAATGAAACGCGTACGGCGATGGGCGGGCTGCAGATTGAAAACATCATGCTCCATCTCAGCGGCAAGCCGGTAAAGACGCCGGTGTAAGGAGGGGGCTGCAGCCGTAACCCCTTACGCGTGATGAACAACAAAATCCTGCACGACGTCAAAGTCGTCGACATGACCGAAGGCGTGGCCGGGCCCTATGCCGCCACGCTGCTCGGCGACATGGGCGCGCAGGTGATCAAGATCGAACGTCAGGACGGCGACTGGCAACGCAATGCCGGCAAGGGCGAGCCCGGCCGCTTCGGCAACCCGCAGTTCATCGCACTCAACCGCAACAAGCGCGACATCGGTGTTGATCTCGGCACGGCCGGCGGCCGTGCCATCGTCGACCGCCTGATCAGCAAGGCCGACGTGGTGGTTTCCAATTACCGCGCCGGCGTTATGGCCAAGCTGGGTTTTGATTACGCGCGCTGCAAAACACTCAAGCCCGACATCATCTACTGCACGATCTCGGGCTTCGGTCAGGACGGCGCCTACGCGCAGTTGCCCGCCAGTGACACCATCCTGCAGGCGATCAGCGGCGTGATGAGCGTGGTCGGCGAACCCGATGGCGAACCGCTGCGCGTGGGTTTTCCGCTGATCGACATGACCGCGGCGAATTCCGCCGTGCAATCGGTGTTGCTGGCTCTCTATGGCCGGCTAACCGGGCAGGGCGGCGCAAACATCGACGTTAGCCTGCTGGCCGCAGCCGCATCACTGATGTGCGGCGGCTTCACCGAATACCTGGCCTCGGGCCGGCTGCCGCCGCGCCAGGGCAACCAGAACAGCCTGCTTGCACCGGCAGGGGCGTTCAAGGTCGCCGGCGGGCGTTACATCACCGTCGCGGTGCTGCGCGATTCGCATTGGCAGAAATTCTGCGCAGCCCTCGGTCTGGAGTCATTGGCCAATGAAACCCGTTTTGCGACCAACGCCGCGCGCGTCGCGCACCGCGCCGAACTCCACGTCATCATCACGCCGCTGTTCGAATCCAAACCGGCGGAATACTGGCTGGAAAAACTGCGCGCCGCCGACATCCTCTGCGGCCCGATCAACACTGTTGCCGATGTGCTTTCCGATCCCGCGTTGAAAGCCTGCCTGCCGCTGATCGACATCGGATTGCCCAATGCCGCGCAGACGCTGGGCACGCCAATCCGTTACAACGGGAAGTTTTTCAGTGCGGATTGCGCTGCGCCAGCGAAAGGGCAACACACCCGCGAGGTGCTCGCCGGCATCGGCTACACCGAAGAAGAAATAGAGAGCTTGCTGCGGGACGGCAGCGCGTTTATCGAATCCGGCAGCACTTAAGCGGCACAGCGTTTCGACCGCAATCTCTTATTGCGGTTCAATCCCCGCGCTGGCCATGATCTTCTTGTAACGCGGAATATCCCGCGCCAGTACCGCCGCAAATTCTTCCGGGCTGTTGGCGATGATGTCATTGCCGCGAGCCAGCGCGATCTCGGCAATGTCTTTGGCTGACAGCACCTTGACCACTTCCTGATGCATTCTGCGGATCAGTGCGTTCGGCGTACCTTTCGGCGCGAGCAGGCCGTGCCAGTTGCCGAACTCGTAACCGGCCAGCCCCTGTTCCTGGATCGTCGGCGTATCCGGCAGCAGCTGGGAACGCTTCGCGGTGGTGACGCCGTAGATTTTCATGCGGCCACTGCGGATGTGCGGCGTCACCGCGGGTATCGACAGCAGCGCGACCGAGACTTCATTCGACAGCAGCGCGACCTCCGAAGGGGAGCTGCCCTTGTACGGAATATTGTTCAGCGTGATGCCCGACAGATACTTCAGCACCTCGGTCGCAACCGCACCGTTGGCGCCGGCCACGGCGATGGTGATGCGCCCCGGTTCCTTTTTGGCGGCGGCGATGAATTCGCTGTAATTGTTCGGTGCGAATTTGGGATGGGCGACCAGCGCCGTGCCCGCCGAAACCAGCTGGGTGATCGGCGCGAAATCGCGCTGCGGGTCGTAGGGCAGTTTTTTGTAAAGCCCGACATTCATCACCATGCTGCCGATATTGCCGATCAGCAGCGTATTGCCGTCCGGCACCGCGCGGGCGCCGATCTCAGAGGCGATGACGCCGTTCACGCTCTGCCGGTTGTCGACGATCAGGCTCTGGCCGATGGCCTCACTGACACGCGTTGAAATCAGCCGCACCGCAAAATCCGAAGGACCGCCCGGCGCCGAAGGCACCAGCACGCGAATCGGCCGTTTCTGCTCCGTCTGGGCCTGGGCAGGCGGCGTGATGAGAACGGCAACCATGGCCAACAGCAGAAGCGATGACAAAGGGACGAGATGACGACGCATGAACTCCTCCTGAAAGCGGTTACTGCGGACCGGCGTTGTTGTTGTATTGAGCCGCATCAGTGCCCGGCCGCGCGTGAAATCTTAACCCTTGGGCAGCATGATCTGGGTCTGGGTCACGATTGCGGCGACCCTGCCGTCACCGCCCTTGATCGTGGTTTCCCAGACCGAGGTGGTGCGCCCGATATGCAACGGAATGCTGGTCGCCTTCAATACCGGCCCGATCGCCGCCCCGAAAAAATTGGTCTTGGATTCAATCGTGCCGCCGCTGTGATTGGGCGGCCGGTTGACCACGGCGCCCGCGGCGCCCATCACATCCGCCATTGCCATCAGGATGCCGCCGCCGACCCGGTGGTTGCGGTTCATGTGATGCGGCTTTACCACCAGTTGGGCGGTGACTTTGCGCGCGCTGATCACCAGCGGCTCGACGCCGATCAGAGTGGATGGGCCGAAGTGGAAAATTTCGCGCGCGCTTTGCAGTTGCGCCGGGTCGGCTTTGATGCGGACGGGGGTTTTCTTTTTGCTGCGGACGGGCATGTTTTTCGGGCTCTGGAGTGCGGAAGATGGATGCAAAGCATAGGGGAAATTGCCGGATCATCGCTGGCCAGTTCCGGATTGTGTCGGACAAGAGGGGCGTCCGAAACAGATTTAAAATCCGTAACCCGTCGTACACTCTGCGTCCGGAACCACTATAAGAATCCAAAAGGAGTTTGATGATTCTCGGCACTTTCATCGGCCT
>JBILYA010000302.1:0-3426 GCA_044378065.1 Burkholderiales bacterium
GAATATGAGCGTGGGTGTCAATGTCACCCTGAAGCTGCTCGAACTGGCGGCGCAGGCCATGGGTTCCGACCACGATATCGAGATCATCGAGGCCCACCACAAGCATAAAGTCGATGCGCCGTCGGGGACTGCCCTGAAAATGGGCGAAGTGGTGGCCGGCGCGATGGGCAAAAAGCTGGCCGATTGCGCTGTTTATGCTCGGGAAGGACATACCGGCGAGCGCAAGCCCGGCAGCATCGGATTCGCCACCATCCGCGGCGGCGACATCGTCGGCGATCACACGGTGCTGTTTGCCGGTACCGGCGAACGTGTCGAGATTACCCACCGCTCCAGCAGCCGCACCACTTATGCCCAGGGCTCCCTGCGTGCGGCGCAATTTCTGATGGGCAGGCCGGCGGGTCTTTATGACATGTGGGACGTGCTGGGCCTGAAATAGCCGGCCCGGCGGCCATGTTTTTACGCTAAGCCGCTGATTTTTCAGCAAGCTGCGTGGTTCGGTTTGTCGGGTCTTGCTCCCTCGCGTATAATGCTGACTTCAAGAACAGCGGGACGGGCCCAAACCCCTCCCGCTTGTCGTATCAAACCCAATAAAATCAGGAGCTTGTTGTGTCATCGCGCACGCCCGCCATTCTCGTACTCAAGGATGGCACGGTATTTCGAGGCTCCGCGATCGGCGCCGAGGGTATCGTGGCCGGCGAAGTGGTGTTTAACACCGCGCTGACCGGTTACCAGGAAATCCTTACCGATCCGTCGTATTGCCGGCAGATCGTGACCCTGACCTATCCCCATATCGGCAACACCGGGGCCAACACCGAAGACGTCGAGTCCGAAAAAGTCCAGGCCGCCGGCCTGGTCATCCGCGACCTGCCGCTGCGGTCTTCCAATTTCCGCGAAAACTGGAATCTCAGCGATTACCTGAAGCGGGAAAACATCATTGCCATCGCCGACATCGACACCCGCAAGCTGACGCGCCTGCTGCGCGACAAGGGCGCGCAGGATGGCTGCATCATGGCGGGCAGGATTGATGAGCAGGCGGCACTCAAGGCGGCCCGTGAATTCCCCGGTCTGGTCGGCATGGACCTGGCCAAAGTGGTTTCCTGTGCCAAGTCTTATGAGACTGACGAAACCGAATGGGTGCTGGGTAGCGGTTACGGCAAACGCAGCGATGCGCGTTTCCATGTCGTTGCCTATGATTTCGGCGTCAAGCGCAACATCCTGCGCATGCTGGCTTCCCGCGGCTGCAAGCTGACAGTGGTGCCCGCACAGACTCCTGCTGCGGATGTGATGAAACTAAAGCCGGATGGTGTGTTCCTGTCGAACGGTCCCGGTGATCCCGAGCCCTGCGATTACGCGGTCCGTGCCATTCGCGAAATCCTCGCTGCGGGTATCCCGCTGTTCGGCATCTGCCTGGGCCACCAGTTGCTCGCGCTGGCCTGTGGCGCGAAGACGCTGAAAATGAAATTCGGTCATCACGGCGCAAATCATCCGGTACAGGATCTTGATTCGAAGCGGGTGATGATCACCAGTCAGAACCACGGTTTTGCCGTGGATGCCGCGACGTTGCCTGCCAATGCGCGGGTTACGCATGTTTCTCTTTTCGACGGCAGCCTCCAGGGCTTTACCCTGACCGACAAACCGGCGTTCTGCTTCCAGGGGCATCCGGAAGCGAGTCCCGGACCGCATGACGTCGATTACCTGTTCGACCGCTTCGTGAAGTCGATGGAGCAGCGCCTGGCGCGGACGTAAATATGCCCAAACGTACAGACATCAAATCGGTTCTCATCATCGGCGCCGGCCCGATCATCATCGGTCAGGCCTGCGAGTTCGACTATTCCGGCGCACAGGCCTGCAAGGCGCTGCGCGAAGAGGGTTATCGCGTCATTCTGGTCAACTCCAATCCGGCGACGATCATGACCGACCCGGGTATGGCGGATGCGACGTATATCGAGCCGGTGACCTGGCAGGTGGTGGAAAAGATCATCGCGGTCGAGCGACCGGATGCGCTGCTGCCGACCATGGGCGGACAGACCGCGCTGAACTGCGCGCTGGACCTGGCGAAACACGGCGTGCTTGAAAAGTACGGCGTGGAAATGATCGGCGCCTCAAAAGAAGCGATCGACAAGGCCGAGGACCGCGAAAAATTCAAGAAGGCGATGGCGAAGATCGGACTCGACAGTCCGCGTTCGGCGCTCGCGCATAGCATGGAAGAGGCGTTGCAGGTGCAGGCGATGGTCGGGTATCCGACGATCATCCGCCCGTCCTTCACGCTCGGCGGCACCGGTGGCGGGATCGCTTACAACCGCGAAGAGTTTGTTGCCATTGTCGAGCGCGGCCTCGACGCCAGCCCGACCAAGGAAGTATTGATCGAGGAATCGGTCATCGGATGGAAAGAATACGAGATGGAAGTTGTTCGTGACCGCAACGACAACTGCATCATCATCTGCTCGATCGAAAACTTTGATCCGATGGGTGTGCACACCGGCGACTCGATCACGGTCGCACCGGCGCAGACGCTGACGGACAAGGAATACCAGATACTGCGTAATGCCTCGATCGCCTGTTTGCGCGAGATCGGTGTCGAGACCGGCGGCTCCAATGTCCAGTTCGGCATCAATCCGAAAGACGGGCGTATGGTCATCATCGAGATGAACCCGCGCGTGTCGCGTTCCTCGGCGCTGGCTTCGAAGGCGACCGGTTTCCCGATCGCCAAGGTGGCCGCCAAGCTGGCCATCGGATACACGCTGGACGAGCTGCGCAATGAGATTACCGGCGGCGCCACGCCTGCATCGTTCGAGCCGAGCATTGACTATGTGGTTACCAAGATTCCGCGATTTGCCTTCGAGAAATTCCCGCAGGCCGACGACCGTCTGACCACGCAGATGAAATCGGTGGGCGAGGTGATGGCCATGGGCCGCACCATCCAGGAGTCGATGCAGAAAGCACTGCGCGGTCTGGAGACCGGTGTCGACGGCTTCGATGAGAAGACCACGGACATTGATGCGATTGAAAACGAACTGGGCGATCCCGGTCCGGAACGCATTTTCTATGTTGCGGATGCCTTCCGCTGCGGCATGACGCTGGATGAAATTCACGGGTTTTCGCATATCGACCCCTGGTTCCTCGCGCAGATCGAGGACATCGTCAACCAGGAAAAGCTGCTGGTGGGCCGCAAGCTGGAAGACATTGATGCGGCTGACATGCGCAGATTGAAGCGTGCCGGTTTCTCCGATCGCCGTTTGGCCAAGCTGCTGCTCGTGGAGCAGGACGACCTGCGCACACATCGTCATGCGCTGGGCGTTCGCCCGGTCTACAAACGTGTTGATACCTGCGCTGCCGAGTTCTCGACCAGCACGGCGTATATGTATTCGACATACGAAGAAGACTGCGAAGCGCAGCCCACCGACCGCAAGAAAATCATGGTGCTCG
>JBILYA010000423.1:0-3423 GCA_044378065.1 Burkholderiales bacterium
CCGCCCATCCTTTTCAATTCCTAGGTCCCGATCACATCCTTCTGCAAATCGCGCAGCACCCTCAAGTCGCCCCAGTCCGCACCGCGCATGCGACGGGCCCCCGTCGTCCGCTTTTCGCCGATTTCGAACGCAAGAACGAAAAACAAGACCAAGGGGCCGGGCCCCCTGGTCCGCGGCGGAACGCGGAAACCAGCCGGATGAGCGGATGCTTCGTGCCGATTCATTCGGCGGTTCGTTCAACTCCGTGAAGTCTTCCGCGGTCGAAATTCTCCGACCGCGGAGCCAAGGTCATTTCGTGCCGTTGAAAGAAACGCGCACCGTGGCGATTCCATTGCTGGCACTCGCGGTGATCGTCAGTTTGGGCGTTCCCGTCAGCGTCGCGACCGCGGTAAAGCTGCCGGAGAAGGTTCCGAAGCCACTGGTGTAGCTGGCGGGTATCGTCACGCGCCCCTGATAGGTGACGCGTGTCCCGGTGGCGTTGACCGTGGCTTTCGTTATCGTCACCGGAACGGAGTAGATGCTATCGCCGACGCTCCGAGCATCGACACGGACCCAGCCCGCACCGGTACTGCGGGGGACCCTCACCGAGGTGGGGAGAGAGGCGGTCCCATCTCCCAGCAAGGATACCAGGCTGCCACGACCGGTGCCCTCGTATATTCCGGCGGCTTTCCGCAGGGCCGAAGCTTCGCTGGCTTCGGAGTGGATCGTCAGCCCAGCCAAGCCGAAAACGGCGGCGAGGAAAAAAGGAAGCGTTTTCATTTGAAGTGCTCTCATGACTCTTGGGGTTGGAATTGAGATACCGGAAACCTCCGGTATCGTCCTATGAATACCCCAATCCCGCCAGCCAGGCCGCGCAGCGATTGCGTTTGATCGCTTCAATCTTGCGTTATGGGCTCAGACCCCGCGGGTTGCCACCACGTTGAAGTATTTTTCCATCCCCGCGCGTCCGGATGCGGCGAAGGGTTGGAACAAGATTCCCTCCCCGGAGATCTCCGGTCGATGGAGCCGGTAACCCATGGCTTCGAGGAAGGCGACCGGCGGCATCCACCGATCCTCCCGCCCCACCCCGCTTTCGAAGACAACCGCCGGACCAAGACGGCGCAGGGTATCACGGGCCCCCTCGAAAACGGCCAGTTCATGTCCCTCGACATCGACCTTGATGACATCGGCGCGTTCGAGCTTGAGCGAGTCGATCCGGACCAACGGCACCTTCACTCCCGGTAAAAAGGGGTCATAAAAAGGGGTCATAAAAAGGGGTCATAAAAAGGGGTCAGGGAACGATTATCGTAAAAAGGGGTTAGGGAACGATTATCGAATTGAGACGCCTTCATTGGAATGTAAAGATCCAGTTGCGTCGATTCCCACGGGCCATGACGTAGTACAGCGCGCTTTCATATTCAATACGGACTTGCCGAGGCACAGGGGAAGGAAGCTACGATGTTGGGATCGGTCAAAACTGGAAATCGTTCCTGACCCCGATTTTTCTCTGACCCCGATTTCCTTCTCCGCAGTAACCGCCACCTTGAGTCGCCGGCGGCACCGACGCTTCCAAGGCCGATCACTTCCGCGTCACGGTCAGAACCCGGGGGGCGGATTCGCCGCCGGGCCCGATCGCCACGACGGTGATCAGACTCTTGCCCCGCTTCAGCCTCGCCTTGAAGTTCCAGGAGGTCGTCCCCGAGGCGGTCTTGAAGGGACCGGTCGCTCCGACCCGCCATACCACCGAGGTGACCTCTCCTCCCGCCGTGCCGATGACCGTGAACTCCGGCGCGGTGCTCGTCTTGCGTCGAGTCAGGACATCCAGAGTCGGTGACTTCACCGGCGAAAAACGGACCACGCGGTGGAAACCGTAATCCGCCACAAAAAGTTCACCGGCGGCCGACAGCGCAAGGTTCACCACCCCACCGGTCAAGGTCGCTGAGGGTCCCCCGATGTTCGTGTTGAAATCGGGTTTTCCGAGAACGAAGTTGGCGGAGGCTCCGTCGCCCACGACCGCTGCGTTGCGGAAGCCCATCACCCGTTCGTTGCCCCAGTCCCCGACATAGACCGTGCCGTCGGGCCCGGCAAGCACCCCGTAGGGATCCAAAAACTGGTTGGCCGAGGTGCCGCTGGAGGACGTGGTCAGCAGCGTTTGTCCAAGCACGCCGGAGGCCGGGGATCCGTTCGGGAGGGATGCCGCATTGTCGAATCGCAGGATCCGGTGGTTGCCGGTGTCCGCGACCCAGAGACGACCCGCGGAGTCGATCGAGAGGGAGAAAGGCGAGTTCATCCCGGTGGCGGTGGTGGCGGAGAAATCGGTGAGGAAGGACACCTGGCCGAGAACCCGATCGGCATTCGCACCATTGGACTTCGTAGAGATGTCGGCGAAGCGGAGGACGCGGTTGCCGTCGGCATCGGCCACCCAGAGGGAGTCATCCGGACCGACCGCGACTCCCGCGGGGTAGTCGGTTTTGGCAATCGTGGTGCCCGGGCTGACCGTTGTGAAATCAGGCTGGCCGAACACGTAATCGGCCGGTGGATTGTTCCCCAGGAAGGAAGCGGCGACAAAGCAGAGGACGCGGTTGTTCCCGCTATCACAAACCCAGAGGCGGCCGTTTGAGTCCACCGTGATCTGATACATGAAGTTCAGGGTGTTCTGTCCGGCCGGACCGCCCTGGTTCTGAAGCGTCGAGGAGAAGTTCGGCTGACCGATGACCGCTTCGGGGAAAGAACCGTTGGCCAGTGCCGCGGTGCCGGAGAATCTCAGGATCCGGAAGTGCGCGGAATCCGCCACGAAGACTTTCCCGGTGACGGGGTCGATCGCGACCGACTCCGGGTTCAGGAACTGATTGGGCGCGTTCGCTGTGGAGCCGGAATTCAAGTCAGCCTGACCGAGAACCGAGGCGGCCGCCTGACCGGTCACGAACTGATCGGCCCGGGCACCGGGCGAGGGGCATCCGATGAGAAGAAGGAGAAGCAGGACAAGGGGGGTGATCGTTCTCATGGCAAGAGGGTGGGTTTGATGTGGGTTTGATGTGGGTTTGATGTGGGTTTGATGTGGGTTCGATGTTGGTTCGATGAATATCGGCCGGATGAGCTCCGGCGCGGAACGCGTGTGCTCGCCCTCAATGGACGAATCCGGCCTATCGAAAATGCACCGAAAATTACTGCTAGATGCCATGGGGTTGTCAGGCGGGGGCGGCCCCCCATCCTGACAACCGATGAATGCAATCACAGAACCCAATCCCACCGAACGACGCAGGGGACGGCAATGCGATCAAACCGTCCGCGCCGTCTCGTAAAGCTCGGCCGGCATGGGATGAGCGAGGTCCCAGACCATTTTGACGGGGCGGTCGCCTTCGGCCGAAAAAGGGGTCAGGGAACGATTACCAAATTGAGACGCCTTCATTGGAATGTAAAGATTCAGTTGCGTCGATTCCCACG
>JBILYA010000303.1:0-3420 GCA_044378065.1 Burkholderiales bacterium
CGGATTCTCAGCGCTGGCCCATTCGCAGGTGGTGATGCAACTGACCACACGCAGTGGAACTGCCGCGGTGTCGGTGATGGTGCCCAACTCGTTGGGACCTGCCGAACTGCTGCTGCATTACGGCACTAAGGAGCAGAAAGACTATTACCTGCCGCGGCTCGCCAAGGGTCTGGAGATGCCGTGTTTTGCGCTGACCAGTCCTGAAGCCGGCTCGGATGCCGGCGGCATTCCTGATTTTGGCGTGGTCTGCAAAGGCGAGTGGCAAGGCAAAAGCGATGTGCTTGGCATCCGTCTGACCTGGGAAAAACGTTACATCACGCTGGGTCCGGTGGCGACATTGCTTGGATTGGCTTTCCGTCTTTATGACCCGGATCATCTGCTCGCTAACGGGGAAAATGAACAGGACGATCTCGGCATCACGCTGGCGCTGGTGCCGACCGACACGCCGGGCGTTCACATCGGTCGCCGCCATCGCGCGATGACCTCGACCTTCATGAACGGCCCGAACTGGGGCAAGGATGTATTTGTGCCGATGGATTGCATCATCGGCGGTATCGAACAGGCCGGGCAGGGATGGACCATGCTGATGAATTGCCTCGCGGCTGGCCGTTCGATTTCGCTGCCGGCCAACGGCGTGGGCATTTCCAAACTCGCGGCGCTGACCACCGGCGCCTACGGCCGCGTGCGCCAGCAGTTCAAGCTCTCCATCGGCCGCTTTGAGGGCGTTGAGGAGGCGATGGCTCGCATCGCCGGCAATCTCTATGTCATGGATGCGGCGCGGATGATGACCGCGGGTGCGGTCGACCTTGGCGAGAAACCGTCGGTGGTGTCGGCCATCGTCAAATACCATCTGACCGAGCGCGGCCGCCAGGTCATCAACGACGCAATGGATGTGCATGGCGGCAAGGGCATCTGCATGGGGCCGAGCAATTACCTCGCCAGCGCCTATATGCAGACACCCATCGCGATCACGGTCGAGGGTGCCAATATCCTGACGCGGACCATGATCATCTTCGGGCAGGGCGCGATCCGCAGCCATCCCTGGGTGCTGAAGGAAATCGAGGCCACGCGGGAAACCGATAAAGGCAAGGCGGTGCGTGCGCTGGATCAGGCCTTCTTCGGCCACATGGCCTTCACGATGTCCAATGTGGCGCGGGTATTGTGGATGGGTCTTACCGGCGGGCGGCTGACCGCAGTGCCCGGTGCGCCTGAACTGCGCCGCTATTATCAGCAGCTCACACGGCTCTCCAGCGGTTTTGCGCTGACGGCGGATGTGGCGATGTTCCTTTGTGGCGGCACGCTGAAACGGCGCGAGCGGCTGTCGGCACGACTCGGCGATGTGCTGAGCCAGCTGTATCTGGCATCGACCGTGCTGAAACGTTATGAGGATGACGGCCGACCCGCTGAAGATCTGCCGCTGGTACGTTGGGGTCTGCTCGACTGCCTGAACCGCATCGAAGAATCGTTTTATTCCATTTTTGAAAATCTGCCATGGCCAGTCGCTGCCTGGGTGCTGCGCGTGCTGATTTTCCCGGTGGTGATGCCCTACGGTCGCGAATTCGCGCCGCCGCGCGATCCGTTAGGCCATGACGTCGTTCGTCTGATGATGACGCCGGGACCGTCGCGCAACCGGCTGACGCGCGGCGTATTCATCTCCAGTGATGAAAACGACGCCGTACGTACTCTGGAGTCGGCGCTGGAGGCCGCGATTGCCGCGGAACCGGTCGAGGCCAAGCTGCGGGCTGCACAGCAGTCCGGTCGTATCGCGCGCCGTTATGCCGATCAGATTGCGGCCGAAGGTCTCAAGCACGGTGTGATCAATCAGCCGGAGTTCGATCTGCTGCAGCGCGCCGCCGAACTGCGCCGCAAAGCGATCATGGTGGATGACTTCCCCAAGGATTTCGGCCGTTCCGAGCTTTACCAGACCACGCAGGCGGTGACCTTCGAGGCTTTGGCGCGCAGGGACGGAGCCCCAGCGCGGAGAACTTCATGAGTGACTTGGCCGGCAAAACCCTATTCATCACTGGCGCCAGCCGCGGTATCGGCCGCGCCATTGCGCTGCGTTGCGCGCGTGACGGCGCCAACATCGTCGTCACTGCCAAATCCGTGACGCCGCATCCGAAACTGCCGGGAACAATCCACACGGTCGCGGCCGAAGTGGCGGCGGCCGGTGGCAAGGCGCTGGCGATCCAGCTTGATGTGCGCGATGAGGCGGCGATTGCCAATGCTGTTCAGCAGGCGGCTTCGCATTTCGGCGGCATCGACATCCTGGTCAACAATGCCAGCGCGATTCAGCTCACCGGGACTGCGGAAACGGCAGCCAAACGGTTTGATCTGATGTTCGGTGTCAATGTGCGCGGCACCTTTCTGTGTTCGCAGGCCTGCCTGCCGTTTCTGGCGAAGGCCGCCAATCCGCATATCATTAATCTCGCGCCGCCGCTGAACATGAAAGCGCAGTGGTTCCGGAATCATGTCGCTTACACCCTGGCGAAATACGGCATGAGCATGTGTACGCTGGGCATGTCGGGCGAGTTCCGTGCGCAGGGCATTGCCGTGAATTCGCTGTGGCCGCGCACCACGATTGCGACGGCGGCGATCGAGGTCAATTTCCCGGCCGCAATCATGAAGGCCAGCCGCAAACCCGATATCATGGCCGACGCCGCGCACGCGATTTTCCGGCGCGACAGCCGCAGCGCCACCGGCCACTTTTATATCGACGAAGCCGTGCTGCGGGAGGAGGGTTGTACCGACTTCGATATCTATGCCGTCACCCCGGGTGGTCCGCTGCAGCAGGACTTCTTTCTCGACTGATTGCCCGGAAGTTGGAGGAGAAATATGAATAAAAGCGTTAATAAAAACAAAGACGTATCGCATGTCATTCCGATGGTCACCGCAGTTACTCTGGATGGCCTGTTTGATGAGCGTGTGAAACGCACCCCCGATCTGGTGGCCTACAAGGCCTATAACGACCAGCACTGCAACTGGCGTGATTACACCTGGGCGCAGATCGACCGGCAGGTCGCGCGCTGGCAGGCGGCGCTGGAGCGCGAAGACCTGCAGCCAGGCGATCGCGTCGCGGTGATGCTGCGCAATTCGCCGGAATGGGTGATGTTCGATCAGGCCGCGCTGGGTCTCGGGCTGGTGGTGGTTCCGCTGTACACCCAGGATCGAGCCGACAATGTCGCTTATATTCTGAACAACGCCGGTTGCAAGGTGCTGCTGCTCGAAGGTGATGAGCAATGGCAGTCACTGCGTGATGTGCTCGGTGAGTTACGCGGCGTGGTGCGATTTCTGGCTGTGAATGCCCTGCAGTCTTCAGCCGGCGATGAACGGCTCAAGTGGATCGGCGAATGGCTTCCCGACGACGGCGGTTCGACGCGGCATATTGCGCGTCCCGGCAATACGCTGGCAACGATTGTC
>JBILYA010000372.1:0-2851 GCA_044378065.1 Burkholderiales bacterium
CCATTGCTCGAACACGCGCACTGCATATTCCTCGATGGATTCCGGCTGCACGGTGGGCACCATCAGCACTGCCACCTGCACACCTTTTTCCCGCTCGAAGGCAGCCAGCTGCTGCTCCAGTCGCGCGATGTTCTGCGCAGACAGCGTGCCGGTGCTGTCGGTCACCCGCATCTTGAGCGGCGGGATGTCCACGCCGGCAGCGCCGGCATGCAGGGCCAGGCCGAACAACACGGCTGCAGCCCACACGCGCCACTGCATCAGCCAGCGCATGGATTATTTGGCGGCAGGCACCGTGTATTCGTTGGCGGGGCTGGACGGCACCGAGGGCGCTGCCGGCTTGCCGAAATCGACTTTCGGCGCCTTGCTGATTTCCTTCTCGTTTTCGACGGTGAACTGCGCCTTTTCCTTCATGCCGAAAACCATCGCCGTGAGATTGCTCGGGAAGGAACGCACGATGATGTTGTATTCACGCACCGCATCGATATAACGCTTGCGTGCGACGGTGATGCGGTTCTCCGTGCCTTCGAGCTGCGCCTGCAGATCACGGAAATTGGCATCCGATTTCAACTGCGGATAGTTTTCGGCAACCACCAAAAGGCGCGACAGGGCGGACGACAGACCGGCTTGCGCCTGGGCGAATTTTTCAAAGGCCTGCGGATCGTTGACCAGTTCCGGCGTCGCCTGGATCGAGCCGACTTTCGAACGCGCGCTGGTCACCCCGAGCAGCACATCCTTTTCCTGCGCAGCAAAACCCTTCACGGTCTCTACCAGGTTGGGGATCAGGTCGGCGCGGCGTTGATACTGATTGACGACCTCAGCCCAGCTCGCCTTGATCTGTTCGTCGGTCGCCTGCAGGTCGTTATAACCGCAGCCCCCGGAAATCAATGAAAACACCAATAAAATCAATATATTAAGTTTTTTCATCAAGTACCCCTCAAAAGCGCTGTGAATACTGCGGTGAGAATACCGTTTAGTTGGCGGCGGCTTGCGCCGATTGCAAGCCCTGCATCGTAGTCACTGCAAAACAAAGATCCTCCCAGGCCTTCGCCTTGTCGGGCAACGTACGCAGCAGATAAGCCGGGTGATAAGTCACGATCAGCGGAATGCCGCCGCAATCATGCACGCTGCCGCGCAGGCTGGAAATGCTGGCGTCGCGCCCCAGCAGGTTGACTGCGGCCACCTTGCCCAGCGCGACGATCAGCTTCGGCCGGATCAGTTCGATCTGCCGTTTCAGATACGGGGAGCAGGCTGCGGCCTCATCCGGTTGCGGATTGCGATTGCCCGGCGGCCGGCATTTGACAATGTTGGCGATGTAAACATTGGCATCGCGCTTGAGGTTGATGGCCGCCAGCATGTTATCGAGCAGTTTGCCGGCCTGGCCGACAAAGGGTTCTCCCTGCGCGTCTTCATCCGCACCCGGTCCCTCGCCGACAAACAACCAGTTCGCGCGCTCGTCGCCGACACCGAAAACCGTCTTGTTGCGGCCCTTGTGAAGCCCGCAGGCAGTGCAGTCGGCAACACAGGATTTCAGCGAGTCCCAGTCCATGGCCGCAACATCACTCGACGGCGCCGCAACCCGCGCCGTTTGCGGGGACGGCTCTTCCACGGTCAGCCTGCGTGCGACCGGTTCCGCAGACGCCTGCGGTTCAGCCTCGGCAGCCGGCGCGTCGCGCAGCCGCCAGACCGGGCTGATGCCCATCTCGCGCAGCATTTCCTCGCGCCGCTGACTGTCGCTCATACCGTGTCGCTCATGCCAGTTTTTTCTCCATGGTCACCGCATCCTCACGGCCGTCATGAGCCGGATAGTAACCCTTGCGGGTGCCGATTTCGGCAAAGCCGTGACGCGCATACAGGGCACGCCCCGCCTGATTCGACGCGCGGACCTCAAGATAAATGGTGACGGCCATGCAATCGCGCGCCAGTTGCAGCACGAACTGCAGCAGTTCACTGCCCAATCCGCGCCGCTGCAGATCGGCTGCAATGCTGAAGTTCAGCAGATGTGCTTCGCCGGCAGCAACCATGGTCACCGCATAACCGATCAGGCGTCCGTCCCTCTCTATGACCCAGCAGTGGTAACCCGAAGCCAGCGAATCGGCGAAATTGCCGCGCGTCCACGGGTGGGTATACACCGAGCGCTCAATGGCCTCGACGGCATCGAGATCACCGGCGGTCATCAAGCGCAACCGGGGCTGCGTATCGAGTTGCGCGCTCATCGTTCGGTGGTTTTCAGGGCAACCTTGTCACGGACATAAACCGGCGCAGCCTGCTCAGCCGGCAGTCCGCGTCCGGCAGCGAACACCGGCGCAGCCAGTCGCGCGATATCGCGGGCATGCGGATAGACATCAGTCCGCAGCACCGACAGTTCCGTCCCCAGCCTTTGCCGAAGCACATCGCCGTAAGCGGTAAAACCGCTGCCGCATCCGGTCCAACCCGCACTATCAATCAAGGGCACTGCCGCCGGCGCGCAGACGCGCGGTGCCGACACTTCATGCCACAGACCATCACGCAGTTCGTAAGCGGCGTGATAAACCTCCTGCATGCGCGCATCGAGACAGGAGATCACGCGCGGTGCATCACTGGCTGCGGCCATGGCCTGCAGGGTGCCGATACCCGCCACCGGCAAGTCCGCGGAAAACGCCAGTCCCTGGGCCACCGCGCAGGCAATGCGCAGGCCGGTAAACGATCCCGGGCCCTCGCCGTAAGCCAGACCATCGAGGTCGCGCAGCGTCAGTCGCGATTCGGCCAGCACTTCATCGACCATCTGCATCAGTAGCGAGGAGTGCGACTGCCCCGCCGCAACCGCCCGCTCCACGCAGGCGCCATCCTGCCACAATGCGGCGCTGCAATAATC
>JBILYA010000304.1:0-3405 GCA_044378065.1 Burkholderiales bacterium
TGGTGCGTTTGCCCACCGCGTCGACGATCTCCGGCAGCACTTCGATCGGCGAAGCAATGCCGTCGAGGTTGCGGCCGCCGTGGTTGGACACGTCGATGCCGTCTGCGCCATGATCGACCGCCGTGATCGCATCCTGCGGGTCGAGGATGCCCTTGACGATCAGCTTGCCCGGCCAGATCTTGCGCAGTGCATCAAGATCCGCCCAGCTGATCGAGTCGGTACGCAGGCTCGCGCGACCGGGCGGGCCTTTGGTCATTTTGGCTTTTGCGGCTTCCGGGTAGTTGGCGTACATCGGCATGCCGGTGGTCATCAGGTAGCGCGCCATCACGCCCATCAGCCAGCGCGGATGGGTGGCCATATCCCACATATTGCGTGCGTTGAAGCTGAACGGCAGCGTGAAGCCGTTGCGCAGGTTGTATTCGCGGTTGCCCGAGGACACACCGTCAACAGTGACCACCAGTGTCTTGTAGCCGGCGGCCTTGGCGCGGTTGACCAGCTCATGCGACATCGAGCGGTCCGGCCACAGATAGAGCTGGAACCACAGATCACCGCCGGCCTCGTCGGCAACACGTTCCATCGCGGTGATTGAACCGGTGGCCAGCGTGAAGGGGATGCCGGCCGCGCGCGCGGCCTTGGCCAGTTTGATTTCTCCTTCGTGCCACAGCAGGCCGGCGACGCCGGTCGGTGCGATCACCAGCGGCATCTTGTATTTGGTGCCGAAAATGGTGGTTTCCTGCGTGCGCTTGGATACATCAACGAAAGTGCGGGTGCGGAAGCGGATGCGGTCGAATACGGCGCGGTTGTTGCGCAGCGCCACTTCGTCTTCAGTGCCGCGGTCGACGAACTCGAAAAAGCCTTTGGGCACGCGCTTGATCGCGATTTTGCGCAGGTCGAATATGTTGTAGGCCTTCAGGTTGTCGCTCATGGATTTGCTCCTGGATGATCAGCTGCGTTTGAAGTCGTTTAGGGATTTTGCCAGAGTACCGTCCGCCCGTTTCAGCACGCGCGTCGCTGCCCGGGTATTGCCGAAGGTCGGCACGTATTGCGAGTGTTTGCCGGCGCCGCCGGTGACGATGATCACCAGGTCTTCCGGTTTGGCGAACATGCGCACCGGTGCGTCCAGCGGTGCGTCGGCATATTGGGCGGCCAGCTTGCGGCGGAAACGCCGTTCGATGGTGTCCTTGGAGAACCGCGACAGCGGCATCGTGGCGTGCTCGAACAGCCATTGGCGGACATCGGCCTTGCTCATGCCGTCGTTGGCCACGGTGGCGGCATGTTCGGGACCGAAGGCGAGCAGGGGCTGTCCGGGATAGTACGGATTATTCGAGCCGGTGATGGTCATCGTGCCGGCGACCATGGTCAGAATGCCTTCGGCGTTGAGGCTTTCATGGTCGTTGACGTTGTGCGGGCCTTCAGCGGCGATGACCGTGACGGCGCTGGATTCACGCGGAAAACCCAGTTCGACATGCAGCGGGTCCCAGGGGCTTTGCTCTTCGTTTTCGGCGACGCAAAAGGTGAATTTGGCCGGCGTGCCGGTTGTGGCCATGTCGCCGGTGCCCGGAATCGCGGCGCCGATGTTGACCAGCGCCAGCCGCACCGCGCGGCCGATCACGGCATTCGCACGGAAATAATTGCCCATCGCGTTCTGCCCGGCGTTGAGTCCTGCTTCTCTGGAGGCAGGTCCGTTGAAAATCAGCATCGGGGTGCAGGGATGCGTCGTGGCCTGGGTGCCGTAAAGGTTGTACTGCTCGTCGGCCAACGCTTCCAGCGCCAGCAGCACCAGCGGGAAATGTTCCGGTTTGCAGCCGGCCATTACCGCGTTGGCGGCAATGCGCACCGGTGTCGCAGCACCGAAACGCGGGGGGATGTTCAGCACCGGCTTGTCGAGGTCGCGATCGCAGTAGGCGAGCATGCGTTCAACGCGTTCGGCAGTGGGCGGAATGACCGGCAGTCCGTCGCTCCAGCCCTTGCTGCACATCAGTTCAAAGACGGCCTCGGGGTCATCATCGCAGGCGACCAGCGCGCCGGGTTTCTGTTTCAGTGTTTCGAGTAGGCTCATGCCTGCTTTTCCTTGATCGCCTTGATCGCGCGGATCAGCTGCGGCAGCGCCACGTCGGCGCGTTCGCGTACTTTTTCCATGCTCAGCCCGCCCAGCGGGTGTTTGATTTCCAGCAGCGGCAGATCCGGCACGCCAAACACCTTGGCCTGCGCGCTGCCCAGTTTCATGAACGTATCGGAACAGATCACTGCGGTGATCAGACCGCGTTTTCTGAGTTGCGCCATGTCGTGGACACTCCACGACGTGCACGACCCTCAATCGGCCATGGCACTGACAACGAGGTCGGCCTCCTTCGCGAGTTTGTCGAGGATGTCTTCGGCGGCGGGGCGGCTGGAGGCGGCTTTGCGCGTCATCACTACCGAATCGACCTTGAATTCCTTTTTCACGCCTTCGATGATCATGTTCAGCAGATGATCGGCGTTGCCCTTGGTGTTATCGAGAATGCCGAGGCGGATGCCGGACTCACCGATTGTCCGGTTGGCATTCAGCTGCACCGCCTGTTCGATCGGTGCATCCGGTACTACGAGAAAAACCTGTCCCATTGCGGTCTCCAGTGAATCAGTGGTGTTGCGGGATAACGAAGCGTTTCGTTATCCGGTTAATTGACTTTGATGCCGGCGGCCTTGAACACCGGCGGCCATTTCTGCAGTTCTTTTTTGACGAAATCCGTGAACTGATCGGGTCCGAGCGCGACCGGATCAAAGCCGCTGGCTTCCATCTGCGCATTGACGTCCGGCAGTTTGCTGATACGGGCCATTTCGCCGTGCAGCCTTTCGATGATCGGACGCGGGGTCTTGCCCGGCGCGAGCACGCCGTAATAACCCTCGACGGCATAGCCGGGTAATCCGGCTTCCGCAACGGTCGGCACGTCGGGCAGGGCCTTCACGCGCGCACCTGATCCGACAGCGATGGGACGCAGCCGGCCGGACTTGATGAATGGGATTGCAGCGCCCGGCGCGGTCATCAGCATATGCACCTGGCCGCTGACCACGGCGGCGGTCGAATCGCCTGCGCCTTTGTACGGCACATGCACCATCTGGATGCCGACCATATGTTTAAGCAGTTCAATCGACAGATGGCCGCCGGTGCCGGCGCCCGATGAGGCGTAGTTCAGATCACCAGGCCGTGATTTGGCCAGCGCGATCAGTTGCTTCACCGATTTGACGGGCAGCGAGGGATGTACCACCAGCACGTTCGGTGAGTAGGCCAGCAGCGTCACACGCGCGAAATCGTTGAGCGTGTCGTAGGGCAGTGTCGCGTACAGGCTGGGATTGAGTGAATAACCGGTGGCGACGATCAGAATCGTATAACCGTCGGGCGGCGCCTTGGCGACGATTTCCGAGCCG
>JBILYA010000305.1:0-3382 GCA_044378065.1 Burkholderiales bacterium
GCCACCAAAGGCAAAGGCGGATATCTGGTATCGAAAAAGTCCTACAAGGATTTCGACCTCTATGTGGAATTCTGGGCAAATCAGGACACCCAGAGCGGCGTCTTCCTGCGCGCAGCAGACCCCAAAAAAGTCGGTGCCGACAGCGCCTACGAAGTCAACATCTACGACAAGCGTCCTGGCGCTGAATACCGAACCGGCGGCATCGTCAATTACGCCAGCGTTCCAGTGCCGACGGTCTACAAGACCAATGGCGGCTGGAACACGTTTCGCATCACGGCAAAAGGTCCGGAGGTTACCGTCGCACTCAACGGCCAGGTCACTGCGCACATGAATAACGGCCAGTTCAAGGAAGGGCCTATTGCCCTGCAATTCGGAAACCATGGCAAAGAGCCTGGTGGCACCATCAAATGGCGCAAGATGGTGATAAAGCCGCTGTAAACAGCGAAAAAAGCCCGGTACGCCGGGCTTTTTTCATGCGCGTGACCCGTCCTATTCTAGGTTGACACTTTTGAAAGGGGTGTCAGATGGACAGAGGTAAGAAGCGCACACAGCGCGACTACACGCTGGCTTTTAAACGGGCGGTGGTGGATGAAGTGGAGCGTGGGGATTTGAGCTACAGGCAGGCACAGCGGCGCTACGGCATCCAGGGGCGCTCGACGGTGCTGACGTGGCTGCGCAAGCACGGCCGACGCGACTGGGTTAGTGTGAGTGGTGTGAGTCCATTACGGAGCGGTTACATGAGTCGATCACCCCGAGAGATGAGCCCGGAGCAGCGGATCAAGGCGCTGGAGGTGGAATTAGCGCAGGCGCAGGAGAAGGCGGCGCTGTTTGAGGCGATGCTTGACGTGATCCGCCAGGAATACGGGGTAAAGCTCCCAAAAAAGCCTTCCGGCGGGTGCTCGAGCAAGGGCGGATCAAAGGCCTGAGCGTGGCGAGCGCCTGCAGACATCTTGGGGTGAGCCGGCAAGGGTATTACCAGCAAATCCGGGCGACCGAAGTCCGCGTTGAGCGGGAGCGGCAAGTGGTGAATTGGGTTCAAGCGCTGCGGCGGCGTCAACCGCGGATCGGCGCACGCAAGCTCCAGCACCTGCTGCGCGAGCCTCTGGCGCAAGCCGGTATCAAAATGGGGCGGGATGCGCTGCTGGACGTGCTGCGGCGCGCCAGGTTGCTGGTGGTGCCGCGGCGGGCCTATCACAAGACCACCAACAGCCGGCATCACTTCCGGCGGCACCCGAATTTGCTGCGGCCTGAAGCTGCGCAAGTGGTGGCCACTGGGGCCGAACAGGTTTGGGTGGCTGATATCACTTACTTGCCGACTCAGGAACGCTGCGTATACCTGAGCCTTGTAACCGATGCCTACTCGCGCAAGATCGTCGGCCACCACGTGCATGAATCATTGCAGACCGAAGAGGTTGCCCAAGCGCTCAAGGCGGCGCTGGGTCAGCGCCGCGGGCGCGGGCCGCTGGTGCACCACTCGGATCGGGGGATTCAATACTGCGCGAGCTACTATCAGGCCATTCACACCCGGCACGGGCTGACCTGCTCCATGACCGACGGCTACGACTGCTACCAGAACGCGCTCGCGGAGCGGGTCAATGGCATTCTCAAGGTCGAGTTCCTGATCAGTCGCCCCCAGAACCTGGAGGAGGCGCGGCGCATGGTTGATCAGTCGGTGGCGATCTACAACGGCGAGCGGCCTCACCTGTCGCTACAATACAAAACGCCCGATGCGGTGCATCGGGCGTCTCAACAGCTTCAACTACAATCGGCGATTCGTACTGCTTAAAACCGTCAACCTATTTTAGGACGAGTCAAACTCCGAATGATCGTCAGGTTTTCAGCGCCACCAGCACCTCGTCCAACATCTTCTTCGCATCGCCGAAAAGCATGCGGTTATTTTCTTTATAAAACAGAGGGTTATCAACACCCGCATAACCGGAAGCCATGCTGCGCTTCATCACGATCGACGTCTTCGCCTTCCACACTTCCAGCACCGGCATGCCGGCGATCGGGCTGGTCGGATCATCCTGCGCCGCAGGATTAACGATATCGTTGGCACCGATGACCATCGCGACGTCGGTGTCAGGGAAATCCTCGTTGAGTTCGTCCATCTCCAGAACAATGTCGTAAGGCACCTTGGCTTCGGCCAGCAGCACGTTCATGTGGCCCGGCATGCGGCCGGCGACCGGGTGGATGCCGAAGCGCACATTGACGCCCTTGTCGCGCAGATACTTGGTGATCTCGTTCACCGTGTGCTGGGCCTGCGCCACCGCCATGCCGTAACCGGGAACGATGATCACGTTCTTGGCTTCACGCAGCAGTTCGGCGGTTTCCGATGCACTGACCGGCACCGCTTCGCCCTGAGGCTGTGCTGCAGCGCCTGCAGCAGCCGCCGGAACCGGCGCACCACCGCCGAAACCGCCGGCAATGACGCTGATGAAGTGACGGTTCATCGCCTTGCACATGATGTAGGACAGGATCGCGCCGCTGGAACCGACCAGCGCGCCGGTGACAATCAGCAGATCGTTGGACAACATGAAGCCGGTGGCCGCGGCCGCCCAACCCGAGTAGCTGTTGAGCATCGACACCACGACCGGCATATCGGCGCCGCCGATGGCCATGACCATATGAATGCCGAAGAGCAGGGAAATCACCGACATCACGATCAGCGGCAGCATTCCGGCATCGACCGTATCGGCATGAATGAATTTCGCGCCGAAATAAATCACCACCAGCAGCCCGGTCAGGTTAATCGCGTGGCGGCCGGGCAGCAGCAGCGGCTTGCCGCCGATCTTTCCCGACAGCTTCCCGAAAGCAATAAGCGATCCGGAAAACGTGACCAGACCGATCAGGATGCCAACATAGATCTCGATTTCATGAATTACTTTTTCTGCGCCGCTGAGACTGCTGGTCACCGCAGGATCAATATAGGTGGCAAAACCGACCAGAGCAGCCGCAAGACCGACGAGACTGTGCATCAGCGCCACCAGTTCGGGCATTTGCGTCATCTTGACAGTGCGCGCAGCGTAGAGGCCGATCGAACCGCCGACAACCATTGCACCGATGATCCAGGCATAACCGTGCGCAGTGACCTGCGGCCCGAAGACCGTGGCCAGCACGGCGATGGTCATGCCGATGATGCCGTAGAGGTTGCCGCGGCGCGAGGTTTCGGGATGGGAAAGCCCGCCGAGACTGAGAATGAACAGAATGGTGGCGGCGATGTAGGCGACCGTAACAAGGCTGAATGACATTATCGGTCTCCTATTTCCGGAACATGTCGAGCATGCGGCGGGTCACTGCGAATCCGCCGAACATATTGATCGTGGTCAACACGATACCGAACACCGCAAGACCGAGAATCCATGCGGCGGGCCGTGTCCCG
>JBILYA010000417.1:0-2506 GCA_044378065.1 Burkholderiales bacterium
TTTGACCTTGACCAGGAACTGCGCGACTTCGGTCTTGATGCCGCCGTTACCCGCGACATAGATTTCCCAGCCCGAATCGACGCCGATGACGCCAACGTCCTTGATGCCGGATTCAGCGCAGTTGCGCGGGCAACCGGACACGGCGAGTTTGACCTTGTGCGGCGCATACATGCGCCACAGGCCGCGCTCCAGATCCTGACCCATCTTCGTCGAGTCCTGCACGCCGAAGCGGCACCATTCGGCGCCGACGCAGGTCTTCACCGTACGCAGGGCTTTGGCATAGGCATGGCCCGACGGCATGTCGAGGTCGCGCCAGACGGCCGGCAGGTCTTCCTTTTTCACGCCGAGCAGGTCGATACGCTGGCCGCCGGTGACTTTGACCGTGGGAATCTTGTATTTGTCGACGACGTTGGCGATGCGCCGCAGTTCATCGGCGGTGGTGACGCCGCCCCACATCCGCGGGATCACCGAATAGGTGCTGTCCTTCTGGATGTTGGCGTGGGCCCGTTCGTTGATGTAACGCGACTGCGGATCGTCCTTGGCGCGGTGCGGCCAAGTCGACAGCAGGTAATAGTTGATCGCCGGGCGGCAGCTGGCGCAGCCGTTGGGTGTGCGCCATTCGAGGAATTTCATCACTGCCGGAATCGTCAGCAGTTCGTGATCGCGGATGGCCGCGCGTGCTTCGGCATGCGTGTGGTCGGTGCAGCCGCACATCGGTTTGACCTTGGGCGAGGCCGAATAGTCGCCGCCGGCAGTAAACATCAGGATCTGTTCAACAAGCCCGGTGCATGAGCCGCAGGAGCTCGAGGCCTTGGTGTGCTTGCGCACGTCGTCGAGGGTGAACAGGCCCTTTTCCTTGATTGCCTTGACGATAGTGCCTTTGCACACGCCGTTGCAGCCGCAGACTTCCATGTCATCCGACATCGCAGCGGCCTTGTTCTGGCCCTGGTGGCCGGCATCGCCGAGGTTGGATTCGCCGAACATCAGCTTGTCGCGGATGTCGCTGACCTTGCGGCCTTCGCGCAGCAGCTTGAAGTAATAGGCGCCATCCACGGTGTCGCCGTAAAGCACGCTGCCGATCAGTTTGTCGTCCTTGATGACGAGTCGTTTGTAGACGCCGCCGATCGGGTCGGACAGGGTGATGTCTTCGCTGCCGTCGCCGCCCTGGAAGTTTCCGGCGCTGAACAGGTCGATGCCGGTGACTTTGAGTTTGGTCGAGGTCAGCGAGCCGGTGTAGCGGCCGATGCCGTAGAGCGCGAGATGGTTGGCGCAGACTTTGGCCATGTCGAACAGCGGCGCGACCAGGCCGTAGGCGATGCCGCGGTGGTTGGCGCATTCGCCGACAGCGTAGATGCGCGGGTCATAGGTCTGCATGGTGTCGCTGACAACCACACCGCGGCTGCAGTGCAGGCCGGCTTTTTCGGCGAGCTCGGTATTGGGACGGATACCGACGGCGACCACCACCAGTTCGGCGGCGATGGTTTCACCGCCCTTGAGCCGCACTGCGGCGACACGTCCTGATTCTCCGGCGACCAGTTCTTCGGTTTGTGCCGACAGACGGAACTGCAGACCTTTCTTTTCCAGTGAAGCCTGCAGCAGCTGCGAAGCGGTGCGGTCGAGCTGGCGTTCCATCAGCCAGTCGGCGAGATGGATCACCGTGACATTCATACCGCGCAGCTTCAGGCCGTTGGCGGCTTCAAGGCCGAGCAGGCCGCCGCCGATGACCACGGCGTTTTTGTATTGCGATGATGCGGCGATCATGCCTTCAGTATCGGCAATGTCGCGGTAAGTCAGCACGCCCGGCAGCTTCATGCCGGGAATCGGCAGCAATATCGGGTTGGATCCGGTCGCCAGCAACAGGCGGTCGTATTCGGCGACCGTGCCGTCCTCGGCGCGAACCACGCGTTTGACACGGTCGATCTCGGCGATCTTCTTGCCGAGGTGCAGCGTGATGTTGTTGTTCTGATACCAGTCGAGATCATTGAGCACGATCTCTTTCAGCGTCTGTTCACCGGCGAGCACCGGCGACAGCAGGATGCGGTTGTAGTTCGGATGCGGTTCGGCACCGAATACGGTGATGTCATAAAGGTCCGGGGCAATCTTCAGCAATTCCTCCAGCGCGCGCATGCCGGCCATGCCGTTGCCGATGCAGACCAGCCGCATCCTGCTGTTTTTATTCATGTTATTTACGCCGCCTTGAGTTGTTTCTGATACAGGAACTCGAGCACTGCCTTGCGTGCCTCCAGATAGCGCGGGTCGCTGGCCATCGCCAGCCGGTCGCGCGGACGTGGCAGGTCGACGCTGAGGATTTCACCGATGGTTGCAGCGGGGCCGTTGGTCATCATCACCACGCGGTCGGCAAGCAGCACGGCTTCATCGACGTCGTGGGTCACCATCACTACGGTGCTGCCGGTGGCGGTGACGATACGCATCAGCTCGTCCTGTAGCCGCGCGCGGGTCAGTGCATCCAGCGCACCGAAGGGTTCATCCATCAGCAGCACTTTCG
>JBILYA010000306.1:0-3376 GCA_044378065.1 Burkholderiales bacterium
TATCAGGATTCGGTGTTTGAAACGCCGTCGCTGTTCACCGCCGATACTCTCGATCCCGTATATTCGCTGGTGACGATGGTGCTGGGCGCCGTGCTTTTTCATCTGTGGATTTTCAGGACGCGTAGCGCAATGGACAAAGGATTTACTGCAGAGGAAGTGGCGCGGTTTGATCGCGACGGTTATCTGATCGTGCGCGGTCTGCTGCCGGCGGCGGAATGCGCGCGCATGCGCAACGTTGCCGAACGCGACCTCGCTGCGGTGGCGCTGCCGGTGGAATACGAAGCCGAGACCCGTTACCCCGGTGCACCGGAATCGCTGGAAGCACCCGGCGGACGTACCGTGCGCCGACTGCTGCAGGCTTATGCCCGCGATGCGGTGTTTCGCGATTGGGCGACCGCGGCGCCGGTAGCCGAGAGACTGCGCCAGCTGCTGGGTCCTGAAGTGGCGCTGGCGCAGGCGCATCACAACTGCGTGATGACCAAGAACCCGCGCTACAGCAGTCTGACCAACTGGCATCGCGATATCCGTTACTGGGCGTTTGAACGGCCGGAGCTGGTGTCGGTGTGGTTTGCGCTGGGCCCCGAGCGCCTGGACAACGGTTGCCTGCTGGTGATTCCGGGCACGCACCGGATGGAGTTTGCTGCGGAGCGTCTGGATGAGGCGCAGTTTCTGCGCACCGATGTCGCAGAAAACGAAGCACTCCTGAGCAGCCAGGTTGCGGTGGAACTGGAGCCCGGCGACGTGCTGTTTTTTCATTGCCGGCTGTTTCATGCCGCGGGTAACAACCGCAGCACACTGACCAAGTTTTCGGCGGTGTTCACCTATCACGCGGCCGACAACGCCGCCGTGCCGGGCACGCGTTCCGCGGGCCAGCCGGTCATTCCGCTCTGAGCGCTTAGCCGCTCGGGGGTTTCGTCAGTGCGGCCCGTGCGGCCAGTGCGGCCAGCGCCAGCGTGCGCGCTTCGGCAGGGCCGATGATGCGTGCACTGCGGCCGTTCAAGGCAGTGACGGCGGCCTCATCCATCACCACGACATCATCAGCGGCCTGCATCTGCCGCAGCCACAGATCCTGCGCCGCTTCAGCGGCGCTTTGCAGCGCAGCGGAAACAATGCACAGATGGCGTGCGATGTGCAGCGACGCGGCGAGATGTTCCTGTTGCAGGGTTTGCGCCAGCGCTGACGGTTCTGCGGCGGCGGCGACAGCTATCACCAGCCGTTGCGGCTTTGACTCGCGCAGCAGACGCACGATGCCGGTCTGCAGCGAAACCTGGCCGGTACAGCAGGCGCAGCCGCTGACCGCGGCAAAACTGAAGTCATCGTTGCTGCCCTTGAGTTCCGGCGGGTTGCCGTCATTGTCGAGCAGCGCCCAGCGTTCGCGCGGCGGCCGGAGCGCCAGCAGCGACTTCAGGAAGCCGGCTTTGGCAGCGCGGTCGGCGCCGGTGAGCAGCAGGGTGGGGATGGCAGGCACGGTGGGGATGGCAGGCACGGCGCGATTATAACGGCCGGCTGATTTTCGCTACAATGAGGGCGTTAAAAATATTTAATTAAAACATAGGGTTACTGATGATCTCCCTGCCACCTATTGTCACTACCGTGCTGCTGCTCAGCGCCTCCAACGTGTTCATGACCATCGCCTGGTATGGCCATCTGAAACATCTCAACACCGCGCCGTGGTGGATCGCTGCGCTCGTGTCATGGGGCATCGCGCTGTTCGAGTACCTGCTGCAGGTGCCGGCCAACCGCATCGGTTACACCGCACTGACGCTGCCCCAGCTAAAAATCCTGCAGGAGGTGATCACGCTGGCCGTGTTTGTGCCGTTTGCGGTGTTTGTGATGGGGCAGCCGGTGAAAATGAATTTTGTCTATGCCGGGCTTTGTCTGGTCGGCGCGGTCTACTTCGTATTCAAAGGCTGAGCGGGGCTTCACGGTACGATTCGCGTATCATTCGGCGCGTCAGTTACAGGGTTCTCATGCATATCCATATCCTCGGCATTTGCGGCACTTTCATGGGCGGACTGGCCGTGCTCGCACGCGCGGCCGGCCACAAGGTCACCGGTTGCGACGCCAACGTCTACCCACCGATGAGCACGCAGCTCGAAGCGCAGGGCATTGCGCTGATCGAAGGCTACGGCGTTGAACAGGTCAAACTCGAACCCGACGTCTTTGTCATCGGCAACGTGGTGACGCGCGGCAATCCGCTGATGGAGGAAATCCTCAATCGAGGACTGTCCTATGTGTCGGGCCCGCAATGGCTGCGCGAACATGTGCTGCACGGACGCTGGGTGCTCGGCGTCGCCGGCACCCACGGCAAGACGACGACCAGCGCGATGCTGGCGTGGATTCTGGAGCATGCCGGCATGAATCCCGGTTTCCTGATCGGCGGCGTGCCGCAGAATTTCGGCGTGTCGGCGCGACTGACGGAGACTCCGTTTTTCGTGATTGAAGCCGACGAGTACGACACCGCGTTTTTCGACAAGCGCTCCAAATTCGTGCACTACGCGCCGCGCACAGCGGTCTTGAATAATCTCGAATACGACCACGCGGATATTTTTCCCGATCTCGCGGCGATCGAAACCCAGTTTCATCATCTCGTGCGGACCGTTCCCGGCAATGGCCTGGTCGTCGCCAATGGCGCCGAGGCGGCGCTGGATCGTGTCATTGCGCGCGGCGCATGGACGCCGGTCGAGCGTTTCGGCGGCAGCGGTGCATGGCAGGCGGGTGAAGCGGATGCCGAGGGTGCATTTGAAGTGCAGCATGCCGGCGTCGTACAGGGCCGCGTGCAGTGGCAACTGCTCGGCGCCCACAACCGGCAGAATGCGCTGGCGGCAATCGCGGCCGCGCGCCATGCCGGTGTGCCGGTGGCACTGGCCATTGAAGCGCTGGGCCGTTTTGAAAACGTCAAACGGCGGATGGAAGTGCGCGGCACGCAACGCGGCGTCACGGTGTATGACGATTTTGCGCATCACCCGACCGCCATCGCGACCACCGTTGCAGGCCTGCGCCGCCGCGTCGGTGCTGCGCGCATTCTCGCGGTGATCGAACCGCGTTCGAACACGATGAAACTCGGTGTGATGAAGCAGGCATTGCCCGGCAGTCTGCAGGAGGCCGATCGCGTGTACTGCTACAGCGGCGGGCTCAACTGGAATGCGGCCGAAGCGCTGGCGCCGCTGGGCAACAAGGCGGAAGTGCATGCCGATCTGGATGCGCTGATCAAGGCCATCGCCGCCCATGCGCAATCCGGCGATCAGGTGCTGGTGATGAGCAACGGCGGATTCGGCGGCATTCATGAAAAACTGTTGAAGCAATTGGGGGCACACTGATGGCAGCGATTCCCGATGATGCGCTGGGCGCGTTCTGTCGCCACACCCATGCCGCC
>JBILYA010000433.1:0-3373 GCA_044378065.1 Burkholderiales bacterium
CCAGCAAAATACCAAAAGGTACACGCCACAATAAGCGGACACTGCTCATTTTTTCAAGAAAAAAAGCCAGTGAAAATGCAAAAACAGCATAAAATTCCACATAAGACCGGTGGCCAAAAGCTCCCCCAAACCACCAGGCCCACCAACTACCGAAAATATAGGTTATCAAACCAAAAAGAAGGATTTGCCCCCCCCCATTTCCTAAAATTTTATTGTTATTTTTTCCCAAAAACATACCAACAACCATCAGTACAACAGCGGGAGAATACAAAAACAAGCCATTTTGTGGGTCTAATAGCACTGCGGTTATTTTTGGTTCTATCCAATGGGAAAACGTTTCGCCTTCGTAAGAAAACTTGAGCCACTGGCCAGTCATTTCTTTCCAATACAAAAACTGGGGTACAAAAACCAAAAATCCGGCTACCAAGGCCAGTGCAATTTTGAGTATATTTTTTTGAAAGAAAGGAAAAAACTGCTTTTTATCGTCATAAAAATTAGCCCAAACCACGAAGAGGATAAAAACTACATTTGTAGGGCGAATAAGCATGATCCAAGGACAAATCAATCCGAGAAGCATGGCTCCCAAAGTACTGGGATTTTTGAAAAATCGAGGGCTAAACCACAAAACAAAGCTAAACAAACCAAAAGAATAGGCGTGCGACATACCCGATTCAAGGGTCATATAATGGAATAGGTTTGTTCCAAAAAAGACAGTTCCGAGGGTCAATGCCGGAATTCCAGGGCTAAAACCGCGCTCTTGCAGGGCTTTATTCAGAAAAAATAGCCCTAAAACGCCTACTAAAAAACCCGTAATCCAGACTGCATAACAAAACTCGTGGGCAAAAATGTCAGGATTGGCATTTCCTGTATATTTCATATAGGCTTTTGTCAAGAAAAAAGCCGGCATTTGGAAGTAAGCGATGCCACAGGTGTATTTTATGACGTTTTCGCCCGCCGCATTTTTGCGGCCATTGACACTGCCATCTGGCAGTTTATGCACGTCTCCAATGGTAAATACCAAGGGCAGGTAGCTAAAATAGCCCTCGGTATCCGACCAAATAATGGCGCGTGGGTTGATTTTGGCTCGCTCTACCAAAAGTGGGAGGAGTAAGAGGAGAAGAAATGGGTAGTAAGTTTTAAGTTTGGACATAATTGTTGTTTGATTTGATGACGATACAGAGGATTGGCAAACTGGCAAAAAACGTCTTTATCCCGGATTATGCAATAGCGAACTTGAAGGGAGGCTTGAGGAGCTCCACTTGATCGAAGAAGTGCTCCAAGAAGTGCCTTCGTCGGCCCTGTGCTGAGAGTTTCATGACCTTGTTTCGGCCATTCTTCACCAGGTAGGATCCTATTGCAATGCATTGGAAGCGTATGGTAGAGAGTTGGTGCTGGACGCGACTGTTGGTCATGACCTTCTGCTTGAAGAGGGCCATGATATTGTAGGTCAGAAGGATGAAGCGGATGCCCATTGCGGGGTTCGCCTCTTGGTAATGCAGCACCGCTGCAGCGGTGCCATCGGTCGACCCATCGTTCACGATCACCACGTCCTTGGAAATGCCATCTCGTAGCACAACATCACGCACCTTGTCCAGGATCAGATGGATCGTACGCTCCTCGTTGTAAGCGGGGATGATGATGGAAAGGGTCTTTACCAGGCTCATGCTTCAGGGCGATCGGCGAAGGTCGTAGACCCGAACACCATTATGCTCAAAAAGTGGTAGATCAAGCCAGCCTCCAAGCGCCTTGACCCTGGCTTCATTGTACTGCAAGAGATAATCCCGGATTATGCAATAGCGAACTTGAAGGGAGGCTTGAGGAGCTCCACTTGATCGAAGAAGTGCTCCAAGAAGTGCCTTCGTCGGCCCTGTGCTGAGAGTTTCATGACCTTGTTTCGGCCATTCTTCACCAGGCAGGATCCTATTGCAATGCATTGGAAGCGTATGGTAGAGAGTTGGTGCTGGACGCGACTGTTGGTCATGACCTTCTGCTTGAAGAGGGCCATGATATTGTAGGTCAGAAGGATGAAGCGGAAGACCGCTTCAGTGGCGGCGATGTCCTGGAACGCGAAGCCATCCATCCCATAGTCATACTTGAGTTCCTTGATGCGGTTCTCACTATCGCCACGCTGGTTGTACAGGCTGTGCACCTTGCTGGCAGAGAGTTCACTGGTGGTGAAGTAGACGGCGATGTCGTGATCCTTGTGCATGGCCTCGCCCTCGAAGAGCACAGGAGTCCCACTGCGGTCCTGTCTGGGCCTGCGTACAACAATGGCCCTTCGCCCTTTGCTCCAGCCTGTGGCTTTGTAGCGGAGTTCGGCGTACTGTGCATTCTTGAAAACAGCATCGTTGTGGTGCCATTCCTTCACGCCCACGATCTTGGTGAGCAGTGCGCTGGTGAGCCGACCGCGGATGATATATGGCACCTTCTCCTGCTCCAAGGCGCTCATGAAGGGGTCGCCATAGAAGCCACTATCGCCCCGCAGAAGACCGATCCGCTTGGCAGGTATGATCAGCAGCAGCTGGGCCAGGAAGTGGTCTATGTCACCCGCATCATGCGTGTTGCCTGGTCGCATCCAGCCGTTCACTACCATCTTCAGCTCATCGCAGAAGGCCATCAAGGGGTGGTGAGAGGCACGGCCGTTCTTCTTGGGGTTATAGCCCACCTTGGCGCCCTCCTGCTCGCCATAGCGCGTGATCACCGTGCTGTCGATGTCGATCGTGACCTTCTCGATGATCATCCTGTCCCACCACTTGCGCATCAAGGTGGTGAACATCGCATCGTTGCCCTCGGTAGTGAACTTGCGGAAGAAGCGGCTGAAGGTGCTCTGACTGGCCATACCATCCTTCCAGTTGAACATCTGGGCGATCACCTCATCGGTGCGCAGCATGCCCGTGTGCGCCATACGCCGTGAGCCAAGCACGGTGCTCACCAGCAATCCCTCTACCAGGTCGATGGCCGAGTAGGCCCTGTTGGACCCACCCTCGGGCAACGCAGCCTCAAGAAGATCCTCACGAACGCCGCTGCGCTCGTAGGTCTGTTGGAAGAACTTCAGTCCGCCCCATGGGCTGACCTTCTTGGAGGTGAACTCGTGCGCCAGTTCGTGCATGACTTTCTTACATTGGCCCTACACTGCGACCTTAAGCATAACAGGGGCTTCCGTGTTGTAGAGCCGTCCTATTGCATCATCCGGGTTAAAGATACAAAATTTTATTCGGATACCACTACTCTTTTTCCTCCTTTTTTTCAAATGGGGGGTTTCCGGAGTAGACTCAACCATTAATAATTAAAAAAATCCCATTCATAATTAAAAAAGGTGACTCCATATCCAATACATCTTTTCCATGTTCCAACGCCATTCTGGTCCGTCCCA
>JBILYA010000307.1:0-3364 GCA_044378065.1 Burkholderiales bacterium
TCAAAATAATTAAATAAAATCAATAGGATATAACAATGAATCTGCGACACTGGCTGCAAGTTTCCCTGACCGCTGCGGCAACTGCAGCGGTTTGCCTGCCTGCGGCGACGCTGGCGCAGACGGCTTATCCGACACGCGCGGTGCGCATCATTGCGCCGTTCCCCGCGGGCGGCGGTTATGACTTCATGGCGAGAAACATCGGCACCCGTCTTAACGAAGCGCTGGGTCAGCAGTTTCTGGTGGAAAACCGTTCCGGTGCCAACGGCAATATCGGCTCCGAAGCTGTGGCCAAGGCCGCACCGGACGGCTACACACTGCTGATGGGCGGCATTGGCCCGCAGGCGCTGAGCATTGCGCTGTACGCCAAGATGCCTTACGACCCGCTGAAGGATTTCGAACCGATTTCGCTGGTGGCCTCGCAGCCCAATCTGCTGGTGGTGCATCCGTCGGTGCCGGTAAAAAATGTCAAAGAGCTGATCGCGCTGGCCAAGTCGCGGCCCGGTGAGTTGACCTTCGGTTCGCCGAGTAATGCCAGCGGCCAGCACTTCGGCCTTGAGCAGTTAAAGCAGCTGACTGGCGTGAACATGGTGCACGTGCCGTTCAAAGGTGCCGCACCGCTGCATACGGCTTTGCTGGCCGGGGAAGTGTCGGTGGGCTTCAACATCATCCTGTTGCCGCTGCAGCATGTGAAAACCGGCAAGCTGCGCGCACTGGCTGTCGCCAGCACCAAGCGGGCGCCGCTGGCACCGCAAATTCCGACGATGGCGGAGGAAGGGTATCCGATTGATTTCGATACCTGGTACGGTTTCTATGCACCGGCAGGCACCAGCAAGGACATCATCACCAAGCTCAATACCGAAACGGTGCGCATCCTCGGCGTGCAGGATTTCAAGGACCGTGCGGCGGTGATGGGCGTTGAGCTGATCGGCACCACGCCGGAGAGGCTGACTGCGCACATGCGCAATGAGATTGCCCGCTGGACCAAGGTGGCAAAGGCGGCCAATATGAAAATCGATTGATTTATTCGATCTCAAAACAAAAAACGCCGCGTCAGCGGCGTTTTTTTATTGCATCTCAACCGGATTACAGATTCAACAGCTTTGCCGCGTTGTTCCAGAGAATCTGGTCTTTCTGCTCGGTGGTCAGTGATTTGACCCCGTGCACGAATTTGACTGGCTCTTCATAGGCGATATCGAAGCAGTAATCACTGCCAACGAGGATGCGGTCGATGCCGACCAGCTTGATCAGTTCTTCCAACTGGTCTTCGTTGTAGGTGATGGTGTCGTAGGTGAAGCGCTTGAGATAGCTCGACGGCGGTTTGCTGATCGTCTTGCATTCCTGGCGGGTGTAGAAACCCCGGTCCAGACGACCGCGGATGCCGGTGAGGGCACCGCCGGCGTGGGGAAGGCTGAATTCCAGTTTGGGGAAGGCATCGAGCACGCCGCCGTAGATCAGGTGCGAGGCCGCGATGGCGGTATCGAAAGGATTGCCGCAGAGGTTGATCAGGTAATACTGCTTCAAGCGCTCGTTGTTGATCATCATCGGATGCAGGAAGATCGGCAGTCCCAGCGCCTCGCAGCGCTCATACACCGGCCAGAAGCTACGGTCCGAGAGTTCGCGGTCGCGCACGGCAGTGGCCATATAAACGCCTTTGATACCCGGCAGTTTGGCGACACGATCCAGTTCCTCCAGTGCCAGATGCGGATTCTGGAAGGGCAGGCAGGCAAAACCGATGAAACGATCCGGGTGTTTCAGGTGCGCGGCGCTGATGGCGTCATTAAAGGCCTGGCAGAGCTGCATGCCGAGATCGTCATCCGCCCAATACACCATCGGCTGCGTCAGCGACAGCGCGTGCATCCCGAGGCCCTGACGATCCATGATCTGCAGGCGTTCATCGAGGTCGATGAACTGGCGCACGATGGGACCGGTACGCAGATGCAGGCCGACCTGGATGAAGGTGACGCCCTTGTCATCGGTGACCACCGTAGTGCCGCAGCGTTTGCCGTACTGTGCGATCAGGTCGATGTATTTCTGCGGGAAATAGTGGGTGTGGGTGTCGATGGTTTTAAGCGGGTGTGTCACGGTTTTTCCTAAAAGAATAGTGATGGTTTTGTAAGGTGGTGTTCTTGGTTGCCGTCGGCTTTTTAAAGCACGGCCTCCAGTCCCTTGCGATCGAGGAGGCTCAGCAGCTTCAGCGACGGGCCGCTGGGATGTTTTTCGCCGATTTCCCATTTGCGCACAGTCGACAAGCTGGTATTCAGAACCGCAGCCAGCACAGCCTGACTGAGTTGCAGGTGGTCGCGCAGTGCACGAATTTTCTTGCTGTCGTAATCGGGTACTGGTGTCAGACAAAGCGCATCAAATTCGCGCATTTTCCGTTTGGTGATAAATCCCAGTCGATGAAGATCCCCCGCTGTTTCATGGACAGCTCCAAGAATCTGAGTTCTAGGTTTAGGTTTTTTGGCCATGGCAAATCTCCTGTAAAGCGCCACCTACAACAGCTTCGTCCAGTTGCTGATTAGTTCTCGCAAGTAGTTCACGAGCAAGGCCCTGCAAGGCCTCGAGTTCATCCGCTGAAATATTGGCCCGGTCGTTTTTCTCGAATCCGAATACAAAAAACCACCGGTTTCCTTTGTTGCTCGCCACCAGCGTTCTGGCGCCACCGCGCTTCCCGCGTCCCGCAAGTCCGATGCGTTTCTTGATGATGCCGCCACCAAGATCGCCGTCAATCAGGCCCAACATCATTTCTGCAATGGCAGCGCACAGCGCTTTGTCAGTCAGGTCAGTCTTGCGCATCCAGCGACTGAAATAACGTGTTTTGAAGATGCGGCGCATAAGCTCCATTATGCCACTAAGTGGCATAGGTAGTCCAAGGCAGCAGCACAATCAAGGTCGTGATGCCAAAGGGGATCAACTGGCCAGTTGAATGCGAAATTATGTCGTGCGCTGTTTCAGCCAGGTCATCGGCAGCATGACGGCATCGCCGTCACCCAGCCCGATCCGTGCGACCTCATCAAAACACTCCAGCGCACGCGCGGTGACCGGCAGCTCGTCATAACCCAGCGAACGCGCTTCCTCGATCATGGTCGCCATGTCTTTGCGGATGGAGTCGATGTTGAAGGTGGTGCTGGCCGGCGGCTTGCCGTGCATGGCGTCAGCGAGCATGCCGCCGCGGGTTTTGAGGACATTGGGGCCGCCGGAGGTATCGGAGAAAATGCTGACCAGACGTGCCGGTTCCAGACCCAGCGGCTGGCACAACGCGAGCGCCTCGCCCACGGCCTGCCAATAGACCAGCAGTGGCAGGTTGATCGCGAGTTTAAGGCTGGCGCCGGAGCCGACCGGCCCGACATGTTCAATACGCCGG
>JBILYA010000026.1:0-13000 GCA_044378065.1 Burkholderiales bacterium
TTTCAAAATTGCCGAAGGTCTGCTTGCCGGCCGCGAATTCTTTTTTGATCACTTCACCGCGCCCGATGCTTATTTCTTCTGGTGCTTCCGCCGCGCGATCACCTTCAAGCTCGACTTGTCGCCCTTCCCGAACTGCAGGGCTTTTGTCGAACGCCTGCAACAACGCCCCAGCCTGCAGAAAGTGCTGGCTCATGAAAAAGCAGTTGAAGCCGAATTTACCCGCACTGCGCAACCCCTGAATTGAAAACCGACATGCCAATCAAAATCCTGACTTCCAACAGCACGCTGCCGGTGCTCAACGCACTGATCCCTGCTTATGAAAAAAGCAGCGGTAACACTGTGACGATCAGCGCTGATTCCGCCAAGGCCATGGTGGCCCGCATCCGCGGCGGTGAAACCGGCGACGTACTGGTGCTCGGCAACGGCGCGGTGAAGGAACTCACCGAAGCCGGCTACATCAACGGCGCCACCCGTCGCGGCTTTGCCCGCGCGATCGTCGGCGTCGGCGTGCGCAGCGGCACCCCGCACCCGGACATCAGCTCGGTCGATGCCTTTCGCAAGTCCCTGCTCGCCGCCCGCGCCATTGCTCATACCGTGCATGGCGCCAGCGGCATGTATATCCCGACACTGATCGAGAAACTCGGCATCACCGCTGAAATGAAAGCCAAAATCGTAACCCGGCCCGGTGGCTATATCGGCAAGGTAGTCGTGGCTGGTGAAGCCGACATTGCCTTGCAGCAGATTCCGGAACTGCTGGCTGTACCCGGACTGGACTGCGTCGGTCCGGTGCCGGATGCGGTGCAGAAATCCTTCGAGACATCGATCGCGTTGTTCAGCAGCAGCACACAGGCTGCGGCCGCCCGGGCCATGGCCGACTTTTTCGCCAACCCGGTGAACACACCGCTTTTCCGCGAAAAAGGCCTGGAGCACGTCACACAATAATCAGGTTACCCGCCGCGAGGAGCATGCAATGACACTGAACACCCTCCACAGGGCCGTATTGCTGGCCGCAGCATCCGGAATGATTACCCTGCCGGCAATGGCCGCCGAGCAATATCCCATCAAACCGATCCGCTTCATCGTGCCCTATCCGCCCGGCGGCACCACCGACCTCGTCGCCCGAGGCATCGCCGGCAAGCTGGCCGAAAAATACGGCCAGCAGGTGGTCATCGACAACCGCGGCGGCGCCAGCACCATCATCGGCACCGACCTGATGGCGAAAGCCGCGCCGGACGGCTATACCTTCGGCCTGATCACTCAGACCTCGATGTCGATCAATCCCAACGTGGTGCCGAAATTGCCTTACAACACCGAGCGCGATCTCGCACCGCTGACCCAGGTGGTTTATTTCCCTTACGTGATTGCGGCGCATCCTTCGACGCCGTTCAGCACCATGAAGGAAATGATTGCACAGGCCAAAGCAAAGCCGGGTACCATCACCTATGGCACGCCGGGCACCGCATCGACCAACCACCTCGGCGGTGCGCAACTGGAACAACTGATCGGCGCCAAGCTGCTGCATGTGCCCTTCAAAGGCGCCGGCCCTGCGATTACCGCTGCGCTCGGCGGTCAGGTACAGACAGTCATCACCGGCGCAGCCACTGTCATTCCGCAGGCCAAGGCCGGAAAACTCAAGGTCATCGCCTTTGCTGCCGAAAAGCGCCATCCGAACTGGCCCGACATTCCATCCACCGGTGAAGCCGGACTGAAAGGTTATGAAGCCGGCACCTGGTTCGGCACTGTCACCCGCGCCGGCGTGGCAAAACCGATTATCAGCAACCTCAATCAGGAAATCATCGCTGCGCTGAACACGACCGAGCTCAAGGCCAGCCTGACCGGCGCGGGATTCGATATCCGCACGCAGACACCGGAAGAATTCGGCAAATACATGGCAGCCGACCGCGCCCTGATCGGCAAGATCATCAAAGTTGCGAACATCACGCTCGATTGATTTTGATCAAGTTTTCCCGGGACAAAGGGGCTACGGCCCCTTTTCCGTTTTGAGCGCCGGAGTATGATCTTCGCTCCATGGACGAACCCTTAAAACCACCGGCTCCCGATCCGGCAGTTCCCGCCTCTAGGGACTTGCTGAAAAAGATCGTCGATAACATACCGATCCGGGTGTTCTGGAAAGATGCGGACTCGCGTTACCTCGGCTGCAATAAGGCATTTGCCCGCGATGCCGGCCTCTCGTCCACGGAAGAATTGATCGGCAAAAGTGACTTCGACCTGGTCTGGCGTGATCAGGCGGATCTCTACCGTGCCGATGACAAGCGGGTGATGGATGCCATCGAGCCGAAACTTAATTACGAGGAGCCGCAGACCGGCCCTGACGGAAAGACGGTCTGGCTACGCACATCCAAAGTGGCCCTGCGCAACGCCCAAGGCAATGCCATCGGCATGCTGGGCATCTATGACGACATCACCGAACGCAAACTGGCCGAACTCGCGCTGCAAAACGCCAATCGTGCGCTGCGTGCCATCAGCGCATGCAACGAGGCCATGTTCCGTTCACAGAGCGAAGAGGATCTGCTGAATGCCGTGTGCAAGCTGATCGTGGAAATCGGCGAATACCGCATGGCGTGGATCGGCTACGCCGAGGACGATGCCGCCAAGACCGTTAAACCGATGGCGCTGCATGGCGCTGAAAAAGGTTATCTCGAGGATCGTCAGTTCAGCTGGGACGATAATTCCCCCTTCGGCCGCGGCCCCACCGGCAATGCCATACGGTCAGGTGTAACGCAGATCAATCAAAACTTTCTCACCAACCCCGATCTGGCACCTTGGCGCGAAGCCGCGCTTCACCGCGGCTACCAGTCCAGCATCGCAATGCCGATGTTCGGCACAAAGGGAATTTTCGGCGCTTTGATGATTTATGCAGCGGAACCTGACTCGTTCAGCTCCAAGGAAGTCGCATTACTGGAAAATCTGACAAAAGATCTTGCGTTCGGTGTTGAAACGCTGCGAACACGTGAAGAACGAGACCGCATCACCGAAGATAATCAACGCCAGATGGTTGCCCAGCAGCAATCCCTGAAGGATTTCGTCAGAGTGATCGCCAGCACCGTCGAAATGCGCGACCCTTATACTGCGGGTCACCAGCAACGGGTGAGCCATCTGGCCATGGCGATCGCCCGCGAAATGGGCTTGAGTGAACACACTGTCAGCGGCCTCGAACTCGCGGCCCTGGTCCACGATGTCGGCCAGATCAACGTCCCCGCTGAAATCATGTGCCGCCCCGGTAAATTGAACGAGTACGAATACCTGCTGATCAAGCAACATCCGCAAACTGGCTACGATACTCTCAAGGACATCCGGTTCCCCTGGCCGATCGCCACCATTGTGCTTCAGCATCACGAAAGAATGGACGGATCAGGATATCCTCAGGGACTCAAAGGCGACCAGATACTGCAGGAATCGCGAATCATGTCCGTCGCCGACGTGGCTGAAGCCATGCTCTCGCACCGCCCTTACCGTCCGGCACGAACCATGGATGAGGTCATCGCCGAACTGGAAAGCGGCAGCGGCACACGCTATGAAAAAACTGTCGTGGATGCCTGTCTGAACCTGCTGCGGGACAAAGGCTTCACCTTCATGGCCTGAGCAGCACCGCATCGCCCGCGCTCTCTCGAAATTCCCACAGAGCTTGAGGTAAGCTATGGGCGCGATGAATCACACCGGCCTGCTATCCACTGCACAGATCTGGACCAAACTGTTTCAGGCCAATGGCATTGATGCCATGCATCTGTGGCGTGAGGTGGGTGTGCCTGCGGAAATCATGCAGGAAGGTCCCAATGCCCGCGCACCGCTGAAATACCTTGATGCCGCGATCATCCGTGTCGCCTCACGCGTACCCGATGAAGGCTGGGGCCTGAAAATGGCCCAATGCTGGCACCCCAGTAATCTCGGCGTCCTCGGCCATGCCTGGCTCGCCAGCTCGACGCTGCGCACCGGCCTCAACCGGCTGGCGCGTTACTGGCGCATCGTCGGCACCCGGGCGCAGATAGGACTGGATGACGGCAATGCCGGCCTGACCTTCAGCTACAGACTGTCGCTCGATGAACCTGCAGTCGCCCACAACACGCCCGACTGCTGGCTCGCACTGATTATGGACATGTGCCGCGTCAACGCAGAATCGAGAATCTGCGCAGTACAGGCCTCGCTGCGCCGCCCGACACCGGCCAATCCCCAGGCGTGGAACAATTTTTACGGATGCCCGGTGCAATTCGCCGCCGCCGAAAACGGCTTCACGCTGTCTGCCGCGGATGTTGACCGCGTGTTGCCGACCTCCAACCGTCCGCTGGCCGGCGTACTCGACGGCCTGCTCACCGAACAACTGGCCAAACTGTCCAAAGATGACGTGGTATCACGCTGCAAAGCCGAATTTTTCGAACAGCTGTCCTCCGGCGAACCTTCGGCCGACGACATCGCACAGCGGCTGCACATGAGCAGCCGCACACTGCAACGCAAACTGGCAGAAGCCGGCACCAACTTCCAGAAACTGGCGGATGAATGCCGGCGGGATCTGGCCTTGCGTTACATTGATGATGCCGGGTGCTCAATCACCGACATCACCTTCCTGCTCGGCTTCTCCGGCCAGAGCACATTCAGCCGCGCATTCCGCCGCTGGACCGGCGTCAGTCCTTCGGAATACCGCCAGCGCCAGTCCCGCCCGGCATAGCGCCTCCGCCGGCGGCAAGCCGGCATTCCCGCCGCATTCCGTAGCGAATGGCGTCCAAGGCTAAATCCTTGGCGTAGCCGGTCAAGTCACCCAAGCCCCCGCCTGCAATTCTGCGTCTGTCGCAAACAGAGGCCGAATGGTCATCAGAAAAGGGGTTGGAGATGAAACGCTACTACCTGCAGGACTTGAGACAGAAATCCGTCTACTCCGGAAAACCGGAAGGCGCTTATCTGAAAATACCACCATCGCCAACACATTGGGTGCCGGCGCAGTGGGCACATCGCCGGGCAAACGCGCGTTCATTTACAGCAGAAGAAATCGAGGAACTCAAAAAAGAATGGCCCTACCTCGAAGGCTGTGAAATCGTCCCCGCCGAATGCAAAGGAACCACCAGATGAATTACCGCGTATTCAAACAAAGCAGTCGCGAACGGCTGGATGCACTGGAACTGCATCTGCTGGCGCGGGCCTACTATGCAGCATGGTGGCGGGTGCACAACAGCGAGCCCATCCTTGAACATGCGATTCCCAGCCTGGACCTGCTGATTGATTTTGAACCGGTAAAACCCCGTACCGTACCGATACGCGCCACGCCGGGCAAAAACCAGCCGTCGTAATCCGGCAACAGCTGGGATTGTCAGGGGCTGCGGTCGGAATAACGGTGCGGCGGGGTCGCGGTAGAATTCCATCCGCCCTTGTCACTCCGGAAAACTATGGCCCCGTTATACAAACTGATTACCGCAGTCCTGACTGTTGCCACGCTGGGTGTCACCGCCAGTTGCCAGTCCACCACAACCGGCGGTACCGTCGGCGCCGACCGCAAGCAGTTCCTGCTGGTGTCTTCCGAGCAACTGAACCAGATGGCGGCCAAGGCCTACACCCAGTTGCAGGCCGAGTCTGCGAAAAAAGGTACGCTCAATACCGATACCGCGCTGACCAAACGCGTGCGTGCGATTGCCACGCGTATCACGCCGCATACCCGCGTGTTCCGCGCCGATGCTCCCGCATGGAAATGGGAAGTCAACACCATTACCAGCAAGGAACTCAACGCTTTCTGCATGCCCGGTGGCAAGATCATGTTTTATTCCGGTCTGATCCAGAACCTGAAACTGACTGACGATGAAATCGCCGTGGTCATGGGTCACGAAATCGCCCATGCGTTGCGAGAACACTCGCGCGAACAGGTGTCGCAGGCGATGGCGGCACAGGCAACAATTGGTATCGGCGCCTCCCTCCTCGGACTCGGGGATCTGACCGCCAATCTTGCCAACACTGCCTACGAAGCACTGATCGCCACCCGCTTCAGCCGCGGCGACGAATCCGAGGCCGACCGTATCGGCCTCGAGCTCTCCGCCCGCGCCGGCTACGACCCGCGCGCCGGCATCACCCTCTGGAAAAAAATGCTCGCCGGCAATGACGGCGGCCGCCCGCCGGAATTTCTCAGCACCCACCCGGCGGAAACCCGCCGCATCCAGCAGATCGAATCGCTGCTGCCAACAGTGATGCCGCTGTACGAAACCGCCAAACAGGGACGATGACATGGGCAAACTTCTGTTCTGCCTGGTCACTCTGCTGCCGGGCCTGGCCGCCGCGCAGATTCTGCCGACTTCAGCTGAAGTTGCACGCTTCAGCGGCCTGCACGCCGCAGCCCATCGGGGTGATGTCACCGAGATCGAACGCCTGATCGCCGCCAAATCCGACCTCAATGCCCGTGACGCTTACGGCCGAACGCCGCTGCACGTGGCAACACATGCGGGAAAGATCGATGCCATCCGCGTACTGGCCAAAGCCGGCGCCAACCTCGGTCTGCTGGAGAACGACCGTTATGACGCCGTCACCATCGCCTCGGTCGCCAACAATGAAGATGTCCTGCGCATGCTGCTGTCGCTCGGCGCCAGCGCAAAGCTGATCACCAGCCGCTACGACGGCACTGCACTGATCGCCGCCGCCCACTTGGGCCATGCCGGCGTGGTCAAACAACTGATCGCCGCCGGTGCGCCGCTGGACCACGTCAACAACCTGCACTGGACCGCGCTGATCGAATCCATCGTGTTGGGCGACGGCGGCACGCGCCACACCGAAACCTTGCGCGCACTGGTCAGCGCCGGCGCCAACCTGCAACTCGCCGACCGTAACGGCAATACGCCGCTGAAGCTGGCACAGGGACGCGGTTACAAGGCGATGGTGGAAATACTGATGAAGGCCGGCGCTAAGCCGTAGCCGCGGCTTCCCGCTCCGCCGCAAGCTTGGTCTTGAACAACCAGTCGCGGTAATCATCCATATCGCCATCGAAGGGCTGCAACTGCCCTTCGGAAACTATCAGGAATTCGTCAGTGGTCGCCCGCAGCAAATGGCGATCATGCGACACCAGCACCAGCGTACCTTCGAACTGCGCCAGTGCGACCGTCAACGCTTCGCGGGTTTCGAGGTCCAGGTGGTTGGTCGGCTCATCAAGCAGCAGCAGATTGGGCCGTTGCCAGACGATCATCGCCAGCGCGAGACGTGCCTTCTCGCCGCCGGAGAAATGGGTGATCGGGTTCAGCGCCATCTCGCCGGGGAAATTGAAACCGCCGAGAAAACCGCGCAGCTCCTGCTCGCGCACACGCGGCGCGATTTTGGCGAGGTTCCACAGCGGTGATTCATCATTGCGCAGCATCTCGACCTGGTGCTGGGCGAAATAACCGATCGCAAGACCCTTGTTGAAGTTGGCGGTGCCCGACAGCGGCGCCAGTTCGCCGGCGATGGTTTTGATCAGTGTTGATTTGCCGGCGCCGTTGATGCCGAGCAGGCCGTAACGCTGGCCGCTCTGCAAGGAGAACTTGATGCCGCTGAGCACTTTCTTTTCAGTGCCGTCTTCCAGTCTGTAGCCGGCGGACACATTGTCCATCACCAGCAGCGGATCGGGTGCGCGCAGCGGTTCGCGGAATTCGAACTGGAACGGCGCCGAGACGTGCAGCGGCGCCAGGTCCTCCATCTTCGCCAGCATTTTCATGCGGCTCTGCGCCTGACGCGCCTTGCTCGCCTGCGCCTTGAAGCGGTTGATGAAGGATTCGAGGTGCGCACGTTCGCGCTGCTGCTTCTCGATCATGCCGGCAGCCAGCACCACGGCGGCGGCGCGCTGGCGCTCGAAGTCGGAGTAATGCCCGGCGTAACGCTTGAGTTTCTGGTTATCGATGTGGACGATGACATTGACCACGCCGTCGAGGAAATCGCGGTCATGCGAAACAATAACCAGCGTGCCCTGATACTTCTTCAGCCACTCCTCCACCCAAAGGATGGCATCAAGGTCGAGGTGGTTGGTCGGTTCGTCAAGCAGCAGGAGGTCTGAAGGACACATCAGTGCCTGCGCGAGATTCAAACGCATGCGCCAGCCGCCGGAGAAACTGGAAACCGAATTCTCCATCTGGTCATGACTGAAACCGAGGCCGTGCAGCAGGCGTTCTGCACGTGAACGTACTGTCCATGCATCAGCGTCGGTCAGATCGGCATAGATCGAACCGATGCGTTCGCCATCATCAGCCGCTTCGGCTTCGGCAAGATCCGCTTCGAGTTTGCGCAGTGTGGTGTCGCCGTCGATGGCGTAATCAATCGCAGAACGTTCCAGCGGCGGCGTTTCCTGCGCGACATGCGCAACACGCCAGCGCTGCGGGAAATCGACTTCACCCTGATCGGCATGCAGCTCGCCGCGCAGCATCGCAAAAACGCTGGACTTGCCGGTGCCGTTGGCGCCGATCAGGCCGATCTTGTCGCCGGGATTCAGCGCGACATCGGCGTTTTCAAGAAGGACTTTGACGCCGCGGCGCAGCGTGATTTGGCTGAAACGAATCATGGGGTTAGGCGGTGTGCACTGCAAAACAAACGAAGGGGCGCATTCTACGCAGATTGTCCTTCCAGCGCCCGTAATTCGGTGACGGCAAACATCAACTTGGATATTTATAAATAACTGTTTTTATTGAAATATTTTTAGCGGCACGCCTGCTGTTATGCTGCAAGCGTCTGATTCACCACTCCACCCCGCCCGCCGGGATTCAAAAGGCCCACGATCATGCCCACAGGCACCGTCCGGCTGCACCGAGTACTCCGCGCCAAACCCGAAAAGATTTATCGCGCCTTCATCACCGCCGACGCCATCGCCAAATGGATTCCGCCCTACGGCTTTACCTGCACCGTGCATCACATGGAGGTCAAGGTCGGCGGCACGTTCAAGATGTCCTTCACCAACTTCGGTAGCGGCAACAGCCATTCCTTTGGCGGCAAATATCTGGAACTGGTGCCGGGCGAAAAGCTGCGCTACACCGACGTCTTCGATGACCCGAACCTGCCCGGTGAAATGCAGACCACGATCACGCTGAAACCGGTGTTGTGTGGTGCCGAGATCCACGTCGTGCAGGAAGGCATTCCCGCCGTCATCCCGACAGAGATGTGTTACCTCGGCTGGCAGGAATCGCTGGAGCAGCTGGCGAAACTGGTCGAACCTGAAATTACGGATTGACGGTGGCGCGCATGAAGCTGTACATCACACCGGGTTCACCCTACGCGCGAATGGTGCGCATCGTCATCCTTGAAAAGAACCTGGAAGACCGTGTCGAAATCATCAATCCAAAAACGCGGCATGCGGACAGCCCTTACTACCGCATTAATCCGTCAGGGCGCGTGCCGTACCTGATCTGCGACGATGGCGTAGCACTGGAGGACTCGTCACTGATCTGTGCTTGGCTGGATCACCTGGATGGCAATTTGCTGTTTGACATGCCGCCGGGTGAACCGGGCTGGGAAGCACGCCGGTTCGAAGCGCTGGCGCGCAGCACGACCGATGGTCTGGCGGTGTGGATTCGCGAACTGGTGCGGCCGCGCGCAGAGCGCTCGCCGACGCTGCTGGAGCACGAAGACCAGCGCTGCCGGCGCATGGCCGCAATGTGGGAATTGATAATCGAACATCCGTTGATGAACGGATCGCTGAATCTGGCGCAGATCATGCTGGCCTGCGGCCTCGGACTTGAAACACGGAATCTCGATATGCAATGGCGGACGGGCCACCCGAAACTCACGCAATGGTTCGACCAGCTCGCAAGCCGACCGTCGTTTGCAAAGACAGCACCGCCACCAGCCGCGTTTACCCACAGCCACTGATCGTGAATCGGGACACCCCGCCATCCGCTCTGCGATTGCCACTCACGGCCATTTTGGCGATTACGGTGCCGCCGCTTGCACTCGCCGCATGGATCCTGCTGAGCGGCGGGATGCGTGAACTCTATTTCCGTTCAGGCTGGATACGCGCGGGTGCGGCCACGCTTACCGTCGGTGCGCTGCCGTTACTGACCGTGATCGTTTTTGCAAAGATCGGGTTGTGGCCGGATCCGAACCCCAATCCCATCGGGCTCGGGCTGCTGTTTGTCTCAGCTGCTGCGTTGGCCAGTGTTCTGACGCTGATCGGAATGATTCGCGTCGCGAAGCGCTCCGAGGACGAATAAGCCAGCCGCTGTGGCCGGCCTCACGCGTCAGCGCACGCCGAGCCGCCACAACGTCGTCATTTCCGCCGACCGCGCCGCATGCAGCGGGTCATTCGGGTCACGCGCCTTCGGGTGTTGCGGACGCGAGTTCTTGCTGTCAATGACCTGCAGCCCGGCGGCTTCGATCATCGCCAGCAGTTCGGCGCGTGTGCGCAGTCCCAGGTGTTCTGCGATATCCGACAGCAGCAGCCAGCCTTCACCGCCGGGCTCCAGATGCGCCGCGAGGCCGTTGATGAATCCCTTCAGCATGCGGCTACCCTGGTCATACACCGCGCGCTCGATCGGTGCGCTGGGCGTTGACGGAATCCACGGCGGGTTGCAGATGATCAGCGGCGCGCGGCCTTCCGGAAACAGATCCGCCTCGACCACTTCGACCTTGTCGGCATACCCGAGGCGCTGGATGTTGTCGCGCGCGCAGGCGATGGCGCGGGAATCATTTTCCGTGGCAATGACGCGGGCAACGCCGCGCTTGGCGAGGATTGCAGCGAGCACGCCGGTGCCGGTACCGATATCAAAAGCCAAGGTTTCCGCCGGCAGCGGTGCGCCGGCCACCAGCCCGACATATTCGCTGCGGATCGGTGCAAACACGCCGTAATGCGGATGGATGCGGGCCGTCAGCGCTTTGACTTCCACACCCTTCTTGCGCCATTCATGCGCACCGATCAGACCCAGCAGTTCACGTAATGACGCGACACAGGGCTCGGTGCCCGGACCCCAAGCCTCGGTGCAGGCTTCGCGCGCATCGGGCGCACGCCCGAGCGGAATCGAGTAATCGGCATCGAACGGAATCAGCAGCATCGACAGCGTATGCGCGCGCTGCGCCTGAATCTGGCGATGACGATGAAAAGCAGCGCCGGGCGCGGTGTCCGGTTCGGCCTGCTTGCGCTTGGGCTTGCGCGGCTTGTCGACGCGGCGCATCAGCGCCTGCAGCAACTGGCGTGCGTTCTGGAAATCACTGCGCCACAACAGACCGACACCTTCAGAAGCCAGGCGGAAAGCGGTGTCAGCCGTCATCGTGTCGTCGGCAATAACCACGCGCTTGGGTGCAGCCGCGCCGTTTTCAGCATGCCAACGGGCGGAAGGCGGTTCCTGGCCTTCGGGTAAAAAAATTTGGGGGTGTTCCATGAATTCACAGCTTTCCGCCGGTAAACGCCGGGGCCGGCACAGGCGCAGAGTGCGCCGCGGGGCGAAGCATAACAGGCTGCCGTGATCCGCCCCACCAAAAAAACCGGGGCCGTGAGCCCCGTTTTCATTGATCAGAACAGCCTAGGCATCATTGGAAGGCCAGGCACTGGCATCAATGGTGTCTCGATAGGCATGCCAAGTCGCATGACCGAGCACCGGGATCGTCACTGCAAGGCCAATCAGTGCCGTGACAAAACCGATCGCCGTCATACCCACGATCAGCAGCGCCCAGACCACCATTACCCGCTTGTTGCGCAGCACCGCATTGACGCTGGTGACTATAGCGGTCACAGCGTCGGTCTGGCGGTCGCAGATCATTGGCAGCGAAAACGCACTGAAAACGAAAGTCAGCAAAGCGAATATGGACCCGACAGCCGAGCCGATGGCGAGGAACATCACCAGCTTCCACGGATCCATCGCACCGCTATCCGGAAAAAACACATGCACCATCGAACCGGCACGCGCCCACACCAGGAAAAGCACCAGCAGCGCCAGCGCAAACACCATCACATTGCCAAAGGCCTTGCGCTTCTCGACCAGGCAGCGCGCCAGCGACGGCTGCTGACCGCGCTCGAGCTGGCGACTGATTGAATACAGCCCCATCGCCAGCACCGGCGCAACAAACACAAAACCGGAGAGCAGGATCAGTGCCGACCAGTAACTGCCGACCTTGAGGCCGATGCCGGTAACGATCCAGGACAGCACGGCGATGACGATGCCATATCCCAGGCTCTGCCGGGGTGCGCTTCGGAAATCTGCCCAGCCCTTGCGCAGCCAGTTGAAGGGCATATCCGTGGTGAGCTGACGAAACGGCGCCGCAAAAGGCAGCGGCGCCGTTTCATTGGGCTGCAAGTGAACCTGTACCTGACTGTCGGTCATCTCACCTCCCTGCACACTGTCAAACCCTTACTGCTGACCTTTCAGCAACAACTCCACCACCTGCGGCGTAATGTCGGCCGCACGCTGATCCATCTGCTCCGGCGTCAGATTGGCGATCGGATGCGGCATGACCAGAAACTTCAGATCCGGTACACCCCAGGTGCGCGCCATCGCCTTGCCGGTGACCGTGAACACATGGGTCACGATGGAAGCCGAGGGAACGCCGTTCTGTTCAAATACGATGCTGTCGAGCACACTGCCCGAGCTGCATGACCCTCAATCCCCGACGCCGGCAACGATGATGTCGCAATTGGCCTTGTATTCGGCAACCATCTCCGGGCCGGGTGCGGAACCGGCACTTTTTTTCCGGCGGATCACATGCGACTTGGCCCCGTGTTCCTTCTCAAGGATCGCGGCAATGCGCATCAGCAACTGGTCCGAGTTATGTTTGGTGTTGTCGACGAGGCCGATGCGCAGGCCTTTCAGCGACTTCGGCCGCGGCACGAAGTTGATCGTTCGCGACTTCACTTCCGTGGTGGGATCGTAGATCTGGATACTCATCACAGTCTCCTGTAGTTATTGCATAAGTAATTGATAATATTAAGCTATTTTTAAGGCTTCTTGATTTCGTAAGTCACGCTCTGCGAACCGTTCTTGCCGCCCCAGCCGGGTATATAGCAGGACTGAACGCCCGCCTTGCCACCGGCGGCGATGACCAATAAATCCTGCGGCGTGTGCACCAGCGT
>JBILYA010000308.1:0-3357 GCA_044378065.1 Burkholderiales bacterium
TCGCCTTCGGCAGCAAATTCAACAACCGCTGGGGCTCTACGCGCATGCAGCAGATCGGACTCTCGCTGGTGGCTCTCGGCGGGCTGATTGCGATTCTGCCGCATGTCGCCTGTTTTTTTCTGGCATCGATTGCCCTGGGCCTCGGCTACGGATCGCTGACGCCGTCGGCATCGAACCTTCTGCTCCGGTATACGCCGGTTGACAAGCGCAACCTGATTTTTTCGCTGAAGCAGACCGGCGTTCCGCTTGGCGGTATCGGCGCCGCGCTGATTACGCCGGCGGTTGCGGTGCATTTCGGGTGGCAATGGGCGATTGCCGGTAATTCAATGGTGTTGTTCGTTCTCGTACTGATCATGGGGCGTGCGCGTCCTTATTGGGATGTCGACCGTGACCCCAAGGCGCCCATCGGCGGCAATCCCTTCAGCGGCGTCGTGGCGATCTGGCGTCATCCCGCCTTGCGCGGACTGTCGATCAGCGGTGGTTGTTTTGTCGTCGTGCAGTTCGGCATATCCACGTTCACCGTGATCCTGTTCAATGAAGCGCTGGGCTGGAACCTGATAGCCGCGGGATTCGTGCTGACGGCAGCGCAGGTCGGCGGTGTGGCCGGGCGCATTTTCTGGGGCTGGATGGCGGATCGCCTGGGTAATGCCTTTGCGTCAATGGTGATCCTCGGTGTGGTGATGGTGGCTTCTTCGCTGCTGTGCATTGCATTGACGCCGGAGTGGCCAATGGCGGGGGCCTGCGCGCTGTTTTTTGTGATGGGCTCCACCGCCAGTGGCTGGAACGGTGCCTTCCTCGCTGAGATCGCCCGCATCGCACCGCGAGAGCAGATCAGTCCGCTCACCGGCGGGGCGCTGGTCTATGTCAACACCGGAAAGGCCATCGGCCCGATTGCCTGCGCCAATGTATTCCTGCTGACCGGTGATTACACGCTGACCTTTGCGCTGCTTTCGGTGCCGGCGGCCATTGGCCTGTGGTACGTCTGGTCGGCGCATCGTAACCTCGAGCCGCGTTGCTAATGCAGTTGTCCTGTACAACGGGACCATCTGGAACTGCACCCTCTTAGGGCGGTTCCGAGAGTGCATGCACGATGTGAATGCACTTTCTCCGTTTCATCGCGGTAATCTTGCACGATGGATGGGCACGATGCTTGCTTTTACAATGATGAAAATTTTAATCAGAGGTATTTCATGAAATCTTTTGCACCGTCGTTCTGTCTGGGTATTTCAATCATGCTGCAGGCTTCCAACAGCCTCGCGCAAGCACAGACCCAGCCATTTCCGACCAGACCGATGAAGCTGATCGTGCCTTTCGCACCCGGCGGACCCAATGACATTCTTGGCCGTCTGGTCGGACAAAAGCTGACCGAGCAGTGGGGGCAGCAGGTCATCGTGGAAAACCGCGGTGGCGCCGGCGGCACGATCGGCCTTGAAGCTGCCGCGCGACTGCCCAAGGACGGTTATGGCATCGCCATGGGCGGCACCAGCAATCTCGCGGTTGCTCCCAGTCTTTATGAAAAACTGACTTACGATCCGATCCGTGATTTCACGCCGGTGATCAATGTGGCACTGGTGCCTTACGCCGTCGCGCTCAATCCCACAGTGCCGGCAAAGACGGTGAAGGAGCTGATACCGATTGCCGCTAAAAAAGCGGGTTTCCTCAGCTATGGCTCTTCCGGAATGGGCAGCATGTCCAGTCTGGCGGCTGAATTGTTTAATTCCATGGCCAAAACCGTCATCCTGCATGTGCCTTATAAAGGTACGGCGCCGGCGCTGACCGATGTTGTCAGCGGTCAAATTGAGATGATGTTTGCCGACCTGGCCCTGATCAAACCGCATGCGGCGGTGGGTAAATTGCGAGCCGTGGGCGTTACCAGTGCAAAGCGGGTTGTTTCATCACCGGATATTCCGACCATCGCGGAATCCGGTTTGCCCGGCTACGACATTTCACCGTGGTTCGGGGTTGTGGCGCCGGAAGGCATACCGAAGACGGTGGTGACGCGGCTGAACACGGCGATTGCCGCCAGCCTGAAGTCGCCTGATGTGATTCAGCGCCTGGGCGCGCTGGGTTATGAGCCGATCGGCGGCAGTCCCGAGCAGTTCACCGCGACGATCAAATCCGATATCGGCAAATACGCCAGGATCGTCAAGACGGCCGGTATCAAGGCCGATCTGTAGCCGAAGCGTACGGTCAGTTCTGCGCCGCAGCGCCGCGTCCGGCAATGCGGCCGGTCACTACGCATTCGGCAATATTGCCGCCGGAGAGGTAGAGGTGACCGAAGGAACTCCCGCATTCACCGGCGGCATAGAGGCGCGGAATCGGTTTGCCGTAGACGTCGATGATGCGCGACTGCGCATCATGTACCGGGCCGCCCTGGGTGTTGGAGATCACTGCCCACATCGTTGATCCGTAGAACGGCGGCTTGACGATGGGCATCATGCTGCCGGCAGGGCGTTCGAAATCAGTGTCTTTGCCTGCGGCACACAGCGCATTCCAGCGCGCGACGGCAGTTTTCACGGCGCTTGCATCCAGCCCCAGTTTTTTCGCAAGTTCGCCGAGCGTGTCTGCGCGTTTGATGATGCCGTTTTCGACTTCCTTCAGATTGTTGTCGCTCCAGTCGTAGCGCAGGCCTTCGTCGTTGGAGGTGGCCTTGCCCAGCGGATACATCTGGCGGCCGATGTCATCGCAGATCATATAGGCCGGGTTGCGCGAGGCCTTTTGCGTAATCGGATCGAAATGCACCAGCGAACGCACACCGGTGTCCTGGGTGTAGGGCTGGTATTCGGACATGAATCGCTGGCCGCTGTGATCGAGCAGGATCCACGCCATTTTCAGATTGACCTTGTCGGCGTCGCCGGGAAACCAGTCGGGGAAGCGCTTGGCGCGGATGCCGTAGGGATAGGCGGGATCGGTATGGCGGAAGCCGTAGGCGCCGTGGATGTGCCACATATGCCACAAGGCGGCGCCCAGGTCCTGGGCCATGCGGATGCCGTCACCGCTGTTGTGCCGCGCAGCGGCATTGAATACGGGATAGGTTTCGAGGAACTGCGCCTTCATTTCGGCGTTGCCTTCGAAGCCGCCGGTGGCAATGACCACGCCGCGGCGCGCGGCGATATGACGTTCCTCGCCGTTTTGCATCACGGTGACGCCGATGACTTCGCGAGTCGACGGATCGGTGATCAGTCGCTGCGCACCGACACCGAGGCGGATGTCGACACCGGCGGCGATGACGTTGTCGTGAACCACCTTGAACAGTTTCGGACCGTTCGGCGCACCGTTGGCCCAGGGATAGTCTTTGCGCGCGTCAAAGCCGGGCACGTCGACGACCGACGTGTGATAGAAGGTGTTGGTGCCGGG
>JBILYA010000309.1:0-3354 GCA_044378065.1 Burkholderiales bacterium
CCGTTAGATGGATGCCCCTCTTTGTCCGGCCTTTTGTCCGCGGGCCCCTTCATTCATGTTCACGCTGCAGCGCTTTTTGCGAGCGGTTTTCGTCACACTGCTGTTGGTGGCGGGTCCTACGCATGCAGCGGAGCCGATCACGCTCTACTTGCTGAAAATGCTGCGCGACCAGATGGCGACTTCTGCGATCGAGACGGCGGTGGGCAGCGCGCAGTCGCCACCCCGGAAACCATTACCGTCGTCGGCGCTGGCCGGGGTTTATGGCGTTAACGAAGCCCAGCTGAGGGCATTGATTGATGCCGGTTTTGTTCATCTGACTTCCAGGCAGCGTGCCGAGGTTTACGACAGTCTGATGAGCATGCTCGCCGACCCGCGCAATGCCGCGGCGAAGCCGCTGATCATTGAGGAACTGGCGCAACACGCGTCGGCGGTACGCGGCGCGCATGAGCGCCTCGCGGCGCTGACGACGGCCGAGAAACGCGCGATCGCCGTGGATGCGCGCGCCGAGTACGAGCGCCTGCCGGCCGAGGAACGCAATCAGCTGATGCAGTTGCTGAAAGCGCGCGTGGCGCCAATTCCGCGCGATCTTAATGATTTGATCCTTGCCGAGTTCGCGGCGGCAGGTTCAGGGGCTGCATCGGCCATACCTTAGCGCTGGCCGGACTGATTCAATCCGAGTTCGCGGTCTTGAAAGCCGGTTGTGCGGCGCGCAGTAGCCGCGTATCCGCTTTTTCGGTTTTGCTGTCGGTCTTGGCGATGTCGCCGGCCAGCTCGCCGCCTTCCTCGACCTGGATCTTGCCGTAGCGGATTTTTCCCGATACGCGGCCGGTCGCATGAATGATCAGCTGTTCGCGTGCGGTCAATTCACCTTCGAAGCGGCCGTGGATTTCGGCGATGTCGATGCTCACGGTGCCTTTGAATACACCGTGCTCGGCGATCTGCACGACACGGCTGTCCATTGAAGCTTCTACAGTGCCTTCAACGACCAGGGTGTCGCAATCCGTGATTTCGACACCCTTGAGCTTGATGTCCGGTCCGACGATCAGCCGGCTGCCGCTGGTTTGCGCGGGTTTTGTGCGTTCGGGTGAAGGGGGTGTTTCGGGGCGCGGTGCTGTGCCGGCAGTGGCGCGTGCATTGTTGTCATGGAGCGGTGCGGGATTGCTCAGTGCAGGGGTGACATTGACGGCCCGGCGGGTGGCGTCATCGTTCTTTTTGAAAAAGCGGTCTCGATTGAGCATGGAATCTCCTGGTGTGGATAGCGCCTGCATGAGCGGGATTGGCGGCAGGTGCTGTTTCTGGATACGCAATATCGGGGCCATAAAAAAATAGTAAATAAAAACAATAAGTTACTGATTTTTTTCGGGAAAGGCAGGACATTTGCCACGAATTAATGTCGTTTGCTGGAGACCGCAGGGGGTGCGGGGCCCGCAAGATATTGATTTATTGCGGTTTTACCGGTCGCTCGAGAGCGACGTACAAAAAAATGGCGCGGCGGCATCTGCCGCCGCGCCCACTCAGGCGACACCCGAAGGGCGCCGCACAGCCGGCAGGAGGAGGGGCCTCCCGGCTGGAGTTCTGAGGTCGAGCTGTTTAGTGCTTGACGCTGGGGCTCAGGAACAGAGCAGCGCCCAGTTGCTCAACTTTGCGAGCGACCCAGACGAAACCGTCGACGATCGCGTCGGCGTCGTGCATCGCGTTAATCGCGACCTGACGCTCCTGCTCGCTCATGCGAACGGTGTTGATCTTCTCGGAGATGACTGAGCCAAATTTGATTTTGAAATCGTTGTTCATGTTAGTTTTCCTTACCTTTCCAGTAGTTCGCCGTCCCGGCGTTGAGGTCTCACTGTGTTTAACTTCAATGAGTTCGGACTGAAGTATAGACTGATCACTGAGCCTAATGTTGCATCGCAACAGCTGATTTATTGTCACTATTCGGGATACTTATGGTAAGGTGAAAGCCAACTATGTCACAGCGCCTGCCACCACTGAACGCTTTAAAGGCTTTTGAGGCCGCCGCACGCCATTTGAGCGTGAAAAAAGCGGCAGTCGAGCTCAATGTGACCCCGGCCGCGGTCAGCCACCAGATCCGCACGCTGGAAGAGTATCTCGACGTCCAGTTGTTTCATCGCTACAACCGGGCCCTGGAATTGACGGATGCGGCCCGGGCCTGTCTGCCCAAGCTGCGCGAAGGCTTCGATTGTCTGGCTCAGGCGGTGGAGCGGCTGCGTACCCACACCAGCGGGGGCATGCTGACTGTCAGTGCGGCGCCGTCTTTTGCCGCGCGCTGGCTGATGCCGCGGCTGCACCGTTTCATCGCGGCGCATCAGGAGATCGATGTCCGGGTATCCGCACGCATGCGCAGGGTCAGCGTTGACGGCAAGGTTGATGTGGCCGAGCGTGCCACCATTGAAACCTGGCTTGATGATTCCGATGTCGCCATCCTTTACGGCCATGGCCATTATCCCGAACTGGATGTGCATCGCCTGCTGTCGTTGACCATATCGCCGATCTGCAGTCCCAAGCTGCTCACCGGCGAACATCCGCTGCGAACGCCCGAAGATTTGAGGCACCACATGCTGCTGCATGACGATACCGGCGACATGTACGACGGGGAGTCGTTCTGGGAGGTCTGGCTGGAGGCGGCCGGCATTTCGGACATCGATGCCAAGCGCGGTGCCCGTTTCAGCCATGCCGTGCTGGCTTTTGAAGCGGCGATTGATGCCGTCGGCGTGGTCGCTTCGATGCCTTCACTCGCTGCGGAGGAACTGGCATCGGGGAAACTGGTCATGCCGTTTGACCTGAAGGTGCCGCTGACTTCCGCCTATTACCTGGTGTGCGAGCCGCATGCCAAGACCCGACCGGCAGTCGCGGCTTTCCGCGACTGGCTGATTGCCGAAGCCGCCAAAGACAGCGGCGTCAGCACGTCCTGAAACTCAGGCGGGTTTTGCGGCGGGTCGTGCGATCTGCCGGTCATCAATCGGCAGGTTGAGCAGGGAAGCAACAATACCCATGCCGATGGTCAGTATCCACATGATCGTGTACGAACCCGTGGTGTCGAATACATAGCCGCCGATCCATACCCCGGCAAAGCTGCCGACCTGGTGGAAAAAGAAGGCGATGCCGGTCAGTGTCGACAGATATTTCACGCCGAACACATGGGCGATCAGTCCGCCGGTCAGCGGTACGGTGCCCAGCCACAGGAAGCCGATCACTGCGGCAAACAGGTAAACGGTCATCGGCGTCACCGGCAGCGAGATGAACACCGCGATGGCGATTGAGCGCATCAGATAGAGCAACGACAGCAGATATTTTTTGGTGTGTTTGCCGCCCAGCCAGCCCCAGGCATAACTGCCG